>JAFLDI010000371.1 GCA_017302485.1 Burkholderiales bacterium
GCGCGGCGGCCATCGCGGCGTCAACCGACCCGCTGATCGTGCTGGCGCGCCAGGCCTGGCCCATGCGCCGTGCCCTGCGCCTGCGTGCCGAGAACGAGGTCGACACGCCGGTGCGCCGCGCCGCCGAGGCCATCGACCAGGCGCGCTTTGCGCTGTATGGCCATGATGTGCCGCCGGACGCCACCAACACGCTGCGCCTGTCCTTCGGCCCCGCCAAGGGCTATGTCTCGAACGGCCTGACCCACCCCTGGAAGACCACCTGGGGCGGCTGGTGGGACCGCGCCGACAGCTTCGACCAGCGTGAGCCGTTCAAGCTGCCTGCCAGCATCGACCGGGCGCGCGGCAAGGTGCCCGCCTCTACCCCGCTGGACTTCGTGCTGACCGCCGACATCATCGGCGGCAACTCCGGCTCACCGGTGGTCAACGCCCAGGGTGAACTGGTGGGCCTGATTTTCGACGGCAACCTCGAAGGCCTGGGTGGCAGCTACGCCTACCAGGACCACACGGCGCGGGCGATCGCGGTGCACGCCGATGCCATCATGGCGGCGCTGGAGAAGGTGTACGGCGCCGGCCACCTGGCGCGGGAGATGCGGGGGCGCTGAGTGGCGGGGGCCTGCGGGGCCTGAGCCAGCAGCCAGGGCGGGGCCGGTGTCATGGCTGCGTTCCCGGAGCATCGGGTGGCAGGGCTCGCACGTGGTAGCGCGCCATGGCGGACGCGGTCTGCGAGGCTTCGGTGGTCTGTTCGGGATACAGCCGGTAGCTGGGTGCGAGGATGGGCTCGGTGTGGGTGGGTGCCATCAGCACGACGGCATGGATCGGGAACCGCCCCTGGGTCATCGCCAGCAACGGCGCGGCCCAGCGTTGGAACTCGGCGTCCTGCGGGCGCAGCAACCGTGCCCGACCCTTGAGCTTGAAGCCCTTTTGCACGAAGACATCGACGAAGCTGAAGCACACCGCCGGCCGCTCGGCCAGGTTGCGCACCGTGCCGGGCGAGGCGATGTGGGCCACCGCGACGTGCCCGTCGACCAGCGCGAAGACCTCCTTGGGCGAGACATTGGGTGTGCCGTCGGCGTCCACCGTGGCCAGCCAGCCCAGCACGGCGCGCCGGGCAGTGTCGACCAGAACGTCGTCAAAGTCGGCTGGCGGCAGGTTCACCGGGCGCGGGCCTGTGCCACCGCGTTCTTCGGGTGCACCAGGCGACGGCGGCCATCGGCGCTGGGCTCAGCGGTGGCGATGATGATGTCCACCAGCTCGCGTGGGCTCAGCCTCGGGTTGACCGCCAGCATCTTGGCCGCCAGATTGGCCACCTGGGGCGCGGCCATCGACGTGCCCGAGAGGGCGACACGCGCGCCGCCCGGCAGGTAGCTTTCGACCTGGTAGCCGTTGGCATGGACCTTGACGGTGGGGCCGTAGCTGGTGAAGGGCGCTTCATCACCGGCCAGGTCCACCGCACCCACTGTCAGCAGGTTGGGGAGCACGATGCCCGAAGGAATGGACTCGTTGAAGGTGGCGTCGCTGTTGTCATTGCCGCCCGCGGCGATGAACAGGATCTCGGGCGCACTGGCCATCGCCTCGGTCTCGGCGCGCTTGAGCAGGTCGAAGTACTCGCGCGCCATGGCCTTGCGGTCTTCGGGGGTCTTGCCCAGGCCGCATTGCTCCAGGTCGCTCTCGATCCCCTTGACGTTGCCGCCCCAGCTCATGTTGACCACGCGGGCGCCGTGCTGCTTCAGGAAGGCCACCGAGCCGTGCATCGATGCCGCCTCGCGCTCGGTCTGCTCGCGGGTGGGGCAGGGATCGGGCTTGAGCGTGTGGCCGAACTCGATGCGCGCCACCAGCAGCCGCGCGCCCGGGTTGCCGGCCATGGCAATGCCGGCCACATGCGTGCCGTGCTCGTAGTTGCCAGCCAGGTTGATTTCCTCGATGGCGGCCTTGTAGTCGGCCGGCGCCAGTGTGGACAGCCAGGTCTTGACCGCGGTGGCCTCGGGGCTGTCGATGTTCGACTGCAGGTCCGAGAAGCCCTTGGTGCGCGCCACCATCTGTGGCAACTTGCCACGCAGCTCCGGCGGGATGGGCGAGAGCAGGGTGTTGGCCGGGCGGGCGTACTTGTCGAAGCCGATCACCAGCGGCTGTCCACGGGCGTCCTTCAGCACCTGTGTGCCGAACAGCGCGGCGTCGACACCGCTGTCCCACACCGCCAGCACCACGGGCGCCTTGATGTCAGCGGGCTGCAGGGCCACGTCGCGCGCGGCCCAGATGTCGGCCTTGGCCACCTGGTGCTGGGCCAGGTAGGCGGTGTAGGTGTCGATCAGGGTCTGCTTCAGCGGCAGCGTGCCCAGCAGCGCGAAGCGGGCGAAGACGATCATCGGCGCGAACTCGGAGCTGACGGCCCCCGAGCTGTCGGCGATCGGCTGCAGCACCTCGCGCACGCGGCCCAGTGCCAACGCCTCGCCGATCAGCTCGGCATTGGCCTTGGCACCCTTGATGTCGTTGGCGATGACAGGGTAGGGCAGTGGCGCCAGCTCCTGGCGGATGAACGCGGCCACGGCGGCCGAATAGGCGGGGCTGCCCAGCGGATGCTGCTTGGCAGCACTGGCCATGGCGCGCAGGCGCTGCGCCGAGATCAGCTTGTCGGCCGGCTTGTCCTGCAGGCTGCGCACCAGCTCGGCCCGCTGCAGCGCGCTGTCGTAGCGGCCATCCAGGAAGTCCATGATGGCCAGCGTGGTCAGCAGCTCACGACGCGTGCCCACATCCGGAATGTCGTAGCCGGCCAGCACCGACTCGATGTCGCGCCGCAGCGCAGCGGCAAAGGGCGCGAAGGCCTCGGCCTGCCGCGCCAGGGTCTCGAGAGAGCCCTTGACCGGGTAGCTGAAGCGCGGCAGGTCGGCGGCCTTTTCGATGCGCGGCTTGGTACTCTGGGCCAGCGCGGTCGGGGGCGTCAGGGCCAGGGCACCGACAAGGGCCAGCAGGGCCAGGGCAGAGGGTGCAATGCGACGGGTACGCATGGTGATGTGCAGGTCCTTGATGAGGAGCGCCGATGGTAGCGGCGCGGGGCGCCGATGCGTGCCCGCCTCCCTGAAACCCCTGAGGCCGGCCACGGCAGTGGCCGTCGTATGCTGCGCACTGGACTGCATCGAACGAGGAGCTGCCGATGGGCACGATGATCCGCTTTAGCCGCCCGGACGGGCAGAGCGCGGCTGGCTATCTGGCCGAGCCTGCCACACCGTCCGGTTCGCCAGGCATCGTCGTGATCCAGGAGTGGTGGGGCCTGAACGATCAGATCCGCGGCGTCGCCGATCGCCTGGCCGCGGCCGGTTACCGCGCGCTGGTGCCCGACCTGTACAAGGGCCGGTCCACAGTGGAGGCCGAGGAGGCGCACCACCTGATGGACGGCCTGAACTTCGGCGAGGCGGCCTCGCAGGACATTCGCGGCGCGGTGCAGCACCTGAAGGCCGGCGGCGGCAGGGTGGGCGTCACCGGCTTCTGCATGGGCGGTGCGCTGACGCTGCTGGCGCTGTGCAATGTCCCCGAGGCCGATGCAGGCGTGGTCTGGTACGGCTTTCCGCCACTTGAGTACATCGACGCCTCGAAGATCACCGTGCCGGTGCTGGGGCACTTCGCCGAGCAGGATCAGTTCTTCCCGATCGCCACCGTGGACGCGCTGGCCAGCCAACTGACCCAGGCCGGCGTGGCGCATGAGTTCCACCGCTACCTGGCCCACCACGCCTTTGCCAACGAGACCGCGGTGGGGCCGGCGCGCATCCCCGCCACGCAGTACGACGCGGTGTGGGCCGCCCGCGCCTGGGACCGCACGCTGCGCTTCCTGGGTCGCGCGCTCGGCTGATCAGCCCGCC
>JAFLDI010000372.1 GCA_017302485.1 Burkholderiales bacterium
TCCCCGCCTTGACCGTAAAACGCTGCCATCCATTACGCTCGACCACCACCCCAAAACGCGCCATCGTCGCCAACGTGATTTCGATGTAGGGCTTGGAGATCAGTTCGCCGATCACCTCTACAGTCACGGTTTCGCCAGTCAACGGCAAAGCCATCAACAAACCGGTCAGGAACTGGCTGGAGACATCCCCGCGAACCTTGACCACACCATTCGGACGAATAGTGCTGGGTTTCAGGCGCAACGGCGGATAGCCTTCGTTCCCCAGATAAACGATATCTGCCCCCAACTGACGCAGAGCATCGACCAAGTCGCCGATAGGACGTTCATGCATGCGGGCTACGCCCTTCAGCACGTAATCACCACCGGAAAGAGCCAGGGCTGCAGTCAAGGGACGAAAGGCAGTTCCGGCATTGCCAAGAAACAATTCCGCCTGACGTACCGGAATACGCCCAGCACAACCGGCGATCCGCCAGCTCTCGTCACCTAAGTGGGTAACGCCGACGCAGAGAGTCTTCAACGCCTCCAACATGCGCTCGGTGTCATCCGAGGCGAGCAGGTCGCGCACTTCGGTTTCACCCTCCGCCAGCGCAGCGAGCAGCAGAACACGGTTGGAGATGCTTTTGGAGCCAGGTAGCCGGGCACTTCCGGCAACAGACATTAACTGTGGCAGGTCAAGGAATTCCATAATCTTGTCGGAATGGGAAAACTTGGCAGTGTACCCGCCCCGGGGCAAAGACCGAAGCGCTTCGTCAGCCTCAGTCCGCCGGTCCAGCGGTGTATTCGGGCACGAAGCGGCGCAAGCCACGCTTGACCTCGTCGCTTGGACGCACGCCGGCATCCAGCCAGGCGGCCAGATCGGTCAGGCCATCGCCCAGGTCGGCCTCGGTCCCCGGGCAGATCACCACGCCGGCGCCGCTGCTTGCCACGCTGTCGATCTCCTGCGGCGTGGCGTGCGTGGCGTGTACCAGTTGCCAGCGCGCGTCGAGCACACCTTCGCGCAGCAGCCACTCGATTGGCCGACAGCCGGTGGCGGCCAGGCAGTCATCGACCTCGCCTGTCTGCTCGGCCACATGGATGTGGATGGCGCCTGACCAGCTCTGCGCCCTCTGAACCAACCGGCGGATCGAGCGAGGCGACGCGCCGCGCAGCGAATGAATCGCCAGGCCGGCATCGAAGCGTGCGTGCGCCACGCTGCGCAAGCGCGCCACGGCCTCCCAGACCTCGTCTGCGCCCAGGCGAAAGCGTGCCTGCTCGGGCCGCAGCGTCGGCCGGGTGAAGCCGGCACGCTCGTAGAGCACTGGCAGCAGCGTCAGGCCGATGCCGCTGGCGCGTGCGGCGTCGTGCAGCGCCCAGGCCATGGCCAGTGGATCGCCGTGCGCACGGCCGTCGGGCTGGTGCTGCAGGTAGTGGAACTCGCAGACCTGGGTGTAGCCGCCTTCGATCAGCTCATGGAACAGGTGGCTGGCGATGGCGCGCACATCGTCCACGCCGACCTGCGCGGCCACCTGGTACATGCGGTCGCGCCAGCTCCAGAAGTCATCACGGCCGTCGTCACGGCGCTCGGAGAGGCCAGCGAAGGCGCGCTGGAAGGCGTGGCTGTGCGCGTCTACCAGCCCGGGCAGGGCCGGACCCTCCAGGCGGACAGCATCGGACGGGCAGCGCAGGCCGGCGGCCACGCGGGTCCAACGGCCGTCAGCGCCAACCTCCAGCAGCACGCCGTCCTGCCAGCGGCCATCCACCCAGGCTGAAGGCGCCCACAGGCCTGGGCTCATGGCTGGGCTCCCTGCGCCAGCATTGTGTGCAACAGGGCCTCCAGCAGTGGCCGCAGGCGCGCCACCCGCTCTGGGTCCAGGTGCGGATCGCCACTGGCGGGCAGGGCCTCGTCCATTGCGCACTGCCAGCCCATCTCCAGTTGCACGGCTTGCACACCCTCCGCTGGTCGACCATAGTGGCGGGTGATGTAGCCGCCCTTGAAGCGTGCATCCACCACCCAGCTGAAGGCGCTCTGTGCACCCAGCACGCCGCTCAGCGCCTGGCGCAGCGCGGGCGCGGCGGCCTGGCCGTCGGCGGTGCCCAGGTTCAGGTCGGGCAGGCGGCCATCGAACAGCCAGGGCAGCTCGGGGCGGATGCTGTGGCCGTCGAACAGCAACGCGTGGCCGTGCTCGGCGCGCAGGCGCTGCAGCTCAGCGGCCAGCGCATCGTGGTAGGGCTGCCAATAGCGCTCGCGGCGCCGGGCGACCTCGGCGGCATCGGGGGCACGCCCCGGGTGGTAGATGGTCTGGCCCTCGAAGCTGCGGGTCGGGCACAGCTCGGTGTTGTTGGCGCCGGGGTACATCGGGGCATCAGTGGGCGGGCGGTTCAGGTCGATCAGGTAGCGCGAGTAGCGTGGCACGATCAGGCTGGCACCCAGGTCGCGCACGAAGTCGTAGAGCTCGTCCAGACACCAGTCGGTGTCCTCCACACGCAGCGCGCGTTCGGTGTAGCGCGGCTGCTGGTCCAGCGGCAGCGCGGTGCCGGCGTGCGGCACGCTGACCAGCAGCGGGCGCTGGCCACGGTGCAGGGTGAAGACGGGATGGGTCATGCGGTCTCCTGTCCGGCCACCCAGGTGCGGCAGGCGGGGCGCTGGCCAAACGCATAGGCCAGCTCGCGCGGGTGCTTGATGTCGAAATGGGCCAGGTCGGCGCGCCGGCCCGGCAGCAGTGTGCCGCGGTCGCGAAGGCCCAGTGCGGCCGCGCCGTGCCGGGTCATGCCCGCCACCGCCTCCTCGGGCGTTAGGCGCATCAGGGTGCAGGCCAGGTGGATCATCAGCAGCGGTGACAGCGTGGGCGAGCTGCCCGGGTTGTGGTCGGTGGCCACGGCGATCGGCACGCCTGCAGCACGCAGCTGTTCGATCGGCGGCACCCGGGTCTCGCGCAGGACATGGAAAGCGCCGGGCAGCAGCACCGCCACCGTGCCGGCAGCCGCCATCGCGGCGACCCCATCGTCACTGAGCCACTCCAGGTGATCGGCGCTGAGCGCACCGTGGCGGGCGGCCAGCGCGGCACCGCCGCTGTCGCTGAGCTGCTCGGCATGCAGCTTGACCGGCAGGCCCAACGAACCCGCCACGGCAAACACGCGCTCAACCTGGGCCGGGCTGAAGGCGATGCGCTCGCAGAAGGCGTCGACCGCGTCGACCAGGCCCTCGGCGTGCCAGCGAGGCAGCCACTGGCAGACCGCGCCGATGTAGTCGTCGGCGCGGCCCTCGTACTCGGGCGGCAGCGCATGGGCCGGCAGCGCGGTGGTGCGCACCGTCAGCCCGGTGGCCGTGCCCACCGCGCGTGCGACGCGCAGGCAGCGGGCTTCGTCGTGCTCGTTCAGACCGTAGCCGGATTTGATCTCCAGCGTGGTCACGCCCTCGGCCAACAGCGCGCGGGCGCGGCGGATGGCGCTTGCCAGCAGCGTGTCGTCGCTGGCCGCGCGGGTGGCGGCCACGGTAGAACGGATGCCGCCGCCTTCGCGGGCGATCTGCTCGTAGCTGACGCCCTGCAGCCGGCGCTCGAACTCGGCGGCGCGGTCGCCGCCGTAGACCAGGTGGGTGTGGGCATCGACCAGGCCGGGCAACAGCACGCCGCCGCCGAGCTCGATCACCTCGTCAGCGGCCTGGTCCGGGGGAGACGCGCTGGCCGGTCCGACCCAGATGATCCGGTCGCCATCGGCCAGCAGCGCACCATCGGCGATCCAACCCCAGGGCGAGCCGCCGTCCATCGTGGCGATGGCCGTCCCGCGCCACAGCCGCCTCATCGGGCCGCTCCTCGCGGCAGGGCCAGCCAGTAGGCCGCCGCGCTG
>JAFLDI010000373.1 GCA_017302485.1 Burkholderiales bacterium
GCGGGTGTCGGGCGGCTTCATCGCGCGCGGGCTGCGGCGTTGGGTGCTGCAGTGGGTGCGGTGGCAGGTGCGGATGCCGCCTTCCGGGCACCGGACAGCGCGGCCAGCACGGCGGCCTTGGGGCCGTCCATCACCACCCGGCCGCCATCGACCACGATGATGCGGCTCACCAGCTCCAGCACCGCGGGCCGGTGGGTCACCACCAGCAGCGTGCGGTCACCGGCCGAGGCGGCCAGGCGCTGCAGGAACTGCACTTCCGATTGCGCGTCCATCGAGCTGGTGGGCTCGTCCATCAGCAGCACGCGCGGCGTGGTGATCAGGCAGCGCGCCAGTGCCACCAACTGGCGCTGGCCGCCCGACAGCAGCGCGCCGCGCTCGCCCACCGGCAGGTCCCAGCCCAGCGGGTGGCTGGCCACCAGCCGGTCCAGCCCGGTCAGCGCGGCCACCTGCTGCAGGCGCACGCTGTCGGCATGCGAGCGGCCCAGCAGCACGTTGTCGCGCAGCGTGCCGGCAAACAGGCGCGGGTCCTGGGCCACAAAGCCGATCTGGTCGCGGTAGTCCACCGGGTCGATCTGGCGCAGGTCAATGCCGTCCACCTCCACCCGGCCGTCGGTGGGCTGGTACAGGCCGGCGAGCAGGCGCAGCACGGTGGACTTGCCTGAGCCGATTCGGCCCAGGATGGCCACGCGCTCGCCCGGGGCGAACTGCAGTGTCACGTCGGAAAGCACGCGCGGCGGGCGGTCCTGGCCAGTGGGCGGGTAGGCAAAGCTGGCCTGGCGCAGCGCCAGGGCGCCTTGCAACTGCGGGCGCACCACGTACTGGCGCTGGTCATCACGCTCCAGCGGCAGGCGCATCAGGCGGTCCAGTGCGGTCAGCGCGGCGCGCGCGCCCTGGTAGCGGTTGGCCAGGGCCACCACGCTGCCCAGCGGCGCCACGGCGCGGCCGGCAAACATCACGGCGCCGATCAGCGCGCCGGCGGTGATCACGCCGTCATGGATCAGGTACACGCCCCAGACCAGCATCACCACCGTCACCAGCTGCTGCGCGCTGCCGCTGAGGTTGTTGCTCCAGGCACTGACCGAGCGGGCGCGCAGCGCCGATTCGGCGGCCAGCGCGGTGGCGTCTTCGTAGCGGCGCAGGAAGCGGCCCTGGGCACCGCTGGCCTTCAGGTCCTCCAGGCCGTCCACCGCCTCCACCAGCACGCCTTGCAGGTCGGTCTGGTGGCGCAGGCCGGCGTTCATCGCGCGGCGCAAGGAGCCCTGCATCAGCAGCACCACGCCCAGGATCAGCGGCACCGCGGCGGCCAGCACCCAGCCCAGCGGGCCGCCGACGATGAAGGTCATCGTCATGAAGAGGGCAATGAAGGGCAGGTCGGACAGCGTGGCCAGCGTGGCCGACGCAAAGAAGTCGCGCACGGTCTCGATCTGCGCCAGGTGGTGGGCATAGGCGCCGGCCGACACCGGCCGGTGCTCCATGCGCACGCCCAGCGTCTGGCGGAACAGCAGCGAGCCGATGATCAGGTCGGCCTTGCGGCCCGACACGTCGATCAGGTGGGCGCGGATCTGCCGCGCCGCCAGGTCCAGCCCCAGCGCCAGCACGGCGCCGGCGGCCAGCGTCCACAGCGTGACGAAGGCCTGCTGCGGGATCACCTTGTCGAACACCACCGAGCTGACCAGGCCGGTGACCAGCATCATCACGTTGCTGATCAGCGCGGCCAGCAGCGCGGCGCGGTAGTAGGGCACGAAGCGCCTTAGCGTGCCCCACAGCCAGTGGCCGCCGTGGCCCAGCAGGCCGTTGTCGTCCTCGTCGTGCACCACCGGCAGCTGCGGCGTGGCGGCGATCACATGGCCCAGGTACTCCTGCGACAGCTCCTGCTCGCCGACGATCAGCGTGGCGCCGCCGGCGGCGGGCAGCACGATCTCGTAGGAGCGGCCGCCGTGCTGCGGCGATTCGATGCGGCGGCGCAGGATGCAGGCGTCGTCGTCGCGCATCAGCGCCACCACCGGGAACAGCAGCGGGCTGATGTCAGCCAGCGGGCGCGGCAGCAGGCCGGTGCGGTAGCCCGCCTGGGTGAGGGCGCGCAGCGCCTGCGCGGGGGTCAGGGCGTGGCCGTCCACCGGCACGCCCACCAGCAGTGCGCTGGCCGAGCGCTCGCGGCCGTGGTGGCGGGTCAGCCAGACCAGCGATTGCAGCAGGGCGTCGTGCTCCATCGCCACCCGTTTCGGGGCGGCGGCGGGGGCAGCGGCGGCGGTGGCGGTGCTCACGCGGTGGCCGGTCTCATTCGGGTTGTCGGGCCTGCAGCGCCAGGGCGGCCAGGGCGTCCTCGACCTCGCGCACCCGGGCGGGCATGTCGAACAGCGGCGACTGGCGGCCGTCGCGCTCCAGGTAGCGGCGGTACGAGGCGGCGCGGCCGGGCGAGCGGCCGATGGCGATGGCCAGGCGCTCGTAGTCGGCCAGGGTCTCGGTGATCAGCTCGGGCAGGCCCACCGCGGGGAGCAGGCTGCCCGCCATGCGCGAGATGTAGCTGCGGCCGGCCAGCGTGACGATGGGCAGGCCCATCCACAGCGCGTCGCTGGCGGTGGTGCCGGCGTTGTAGGGGAAGGTATCGAGCATCAGGTCGGCCAGCGCGAAGCGGGCCAGGTAGTCGGGCGGCGCCACGCGGGGGGCGAACACCAGGCGCTGCTCGGCGATGCCGTGCTGCGCGGCGCGGGCCAGCAGGTTGGCGCGGGTCCAGTCGTTGTCGGCCAGCAGCCACAGCACGCTGCCGGGCACCGCGGCCAGGGTGCGCATCCAGCTGTCGAACACCTCTTCGGTGAACTTGAAGTTGTTGTTGAAGCTGCAGTAGACGAATGCATCTTCGGGCAGGCCGTACTGGGCCCGCGTGGGCACCGCGCCCACCGGTCGCTGGCGGTCGCTCACCTGGTAGCACACCGGCAGGTAGATCGGCCGCTCGGTGTGGAAGGGCAGCAGGGCCTCGGGCATGACGAAGCGGTCGGCGAGGATCCAGTCCACGCCAGGGATGGCACAGGTGCCCGGAAAGCCCAGGTAGCTCACCTGCACCGGCGCCGGGCGCAGCGCCAGGATGGCCGGGCGGGCACCATTGGTCAGGCCCTGCAGGTCGACCAGCACGTCGATGCCCAGGCCGGCGATCAGTCGCGCGGCCAGCGTGTCGTCCATCTGGCCGATGCGGTAGACGTGCTCGAAGGACTTCAGCAGGCGCTCGCGCAGCGGGCTGCCGTCCTCACGGCTCCAGCAGAAGGCAAAGGTCTCGAAGCGGCTGCGGTCGTGCAGCTCGAAGAGCTCGGCGGTGAGCAGGCCCACCGCGTGCATCGCCAGGTCGCCCGACAGGTAGCCGATGCGGATGCGGCCCTCGCGCCGCGGGCCGCTGGTGTGCAGCGGCGCATGCTGGGTCTTGGGCAGCTTCTCCTGCACGAAGCGCAGCGCGGCCATCAGCTGGCGCGCCGGGTCGTCGCTGACGCTCAGCATGGCCAGCGCCGAGGTGCCCAGCAGCAACTGGTTGGGCGTGACCTCGCCCACGGTGCGGTACAGCGGCCACTCGCACTGCTTCTGGCGGATGTGCACGTAGTGTTGGATGACGTCGAACTGGTCGGGCTTGATCTGCAGGCTGTCGACCATGTGCGCCTCGGCCACGTCGAAGCGGCGCAGCTGCTCGTTCAGGCGGGCCAGGTTGTTCAGCGCGTGCAGGCACAGCTCGCGCTGCTCGGGGCGCGGGTCCTCGGGCAGCGGGCGGGTGTCGGCCACCACGCGGGCCCATTCGGCCAGGGCGCCGTCGGTGTCGCCGCGGCGCTCCAGCGCGTGGCC
>JAFLDI010000374.1 GCA_017302485.1 Burkholderiales bacterium
CATTTCGACAGCGTCTCGATCTGCTGCTCCAAGGGCCTGGGCGCGCCGGTGGGCTCGTTGCTGTGCGGCTCGCGCGAGCTCATCACCCGCGCCCACCGCATCCGCAAGATGGCCGGCGGTGGCCTGCGCCAGGTCGGCCTGCTGGCGGCGGCCATCGACCATGCGCTGACCCACCACCTGGGCCGGCTGCACCAGGACCACGCTCTGGCCGCGCGCCTGGCCGATGGCCTGCGCGGCCTGCCCGGCCTGACGGTGAAGAGCGCAGAGACCAACATCGTCTTTGTCGATGTGGCCGACGGCCGCGGCCCGGCGCTGCTGGCGCACCTGGCGGCGCAGGGCATCCTGGCCACCGGGCTGATCGGCCTGCGCTTTGTCACCCACCAGGATGTCGACGCCGAGGACATTGACCGCACCATCGCTGCGGTGCACGCCTTCCTGGACCACGCCCCCGCTGCCGACGCCGCCATCACCGCGCCGCGCGCCCCTTACTGACCCGCCCGAAGGACCGCCATGAGCATCACCAACACCGAAGCCCTGACCCGCGTCATCGAGCACCGCGAGATTTTCCACGACGAGATGCTGACGCTGATGCGGCGCATCATGAGCGGCGAGATGTCGCCGGTGATGATCGCCGCCATGGCCATCGGCCTGCGCGTGAAGAAGGAGTCGATCGGCGAGATCGCCGCTGCGGCGCAGGTGATGCGCGAGTTCGCCACGCCAGTGCCGGTGGCCGATCGCCGCGGCCTGGTCGACATCGTCGGCACTGGCGGCGACAGCAGCCACACCTTCAACATCTCCACCGCCAGCACCTTCGTTGCCGCAGCCGCCGGCGCGCGCGTGGCCAAGCATGGCGGGCGCAGCGTGTCGTCCACCAGCGGCTCGGCCGATGTGATGGAGGCGCTGGGCGTGCACATCAACCTCACGCCCGAACAGGTAGCGGCCTGCCTGGATCAGACCGGCATCGCCTTCATGTTTGCGCCCAACCACCATGCGTCAATGAAGCACGCGGCGCCGGTGCGCAAGGAACTGGGCGTGCGCACCATCTTCAACATCCTGGGCCCGCTGACCAACCCGGCCGGCGCACCCAACATCCTGCTGGGCGTGTTCCACCCCGACCTGGTGGGCATCCAGGTGCGCGTGCTGCAGCGCCTGGGCGCCGAGCACGCGATGGTGGTCTACGGCATGAATGGCATGGACGAGATCTCGCTGTCGGGCGAGACCATGGTGGGCGAACTGAAGGACGGCTCGGTCCACGAGTACATGGTGCACCCCAGCGACTTCGGCCTGCCGGTCTATGACAGCCGCGTCCTGCGGGTGGCCAACCGCGAGGAGTCGGTGGCCTGCATCCAGCGCGCGCTGGGCAACGAGGACGGCCCGGTGCGCGACATCGTGCTGCTCAATGCCGGCGCCGCGCTGTACTGCGGCGGCCAGGCGGCCAACATCACCGAGGGCGTCAAGCTGGCGCGCGAGGCGGTGGCCTCGGGCCAGGCCATGGCCAAGCTCAGCGCCTTCGTGGCGGCCACGCAGGCCTTGAAAGGCTGAGGGGCTGAGTCGATGGACGACATCCTGAAGAAGATCGTTGCGGTCAAACACCAGGAAGTGGCCGCTGCGAAGGCCGCGCGCGACCTGGCCAGCCTGCGCCGCGACGCCGAATCGCTGGGCGGCCAGCGCGATTTCATCGGCGCGCTGCGCGCGAAGATCGCCGCTGGCCAGGCCGGCGTGATTGCCGAGATCAAGAAGGCCAGCCCCAGCAAGGGCGTGATGCGCGACCCCTTCGAGCCGGCCGAGATCGCCGCCAGCTATGCCGCCCACGGCGCTGCCTGTCTCAGCGTGCTGACCGATGTCCAGTTCTTCCAGGGCTGCGCCGACTACCTGCGTGCCGCCCGCGCCGCCTGTGCGCTGCCGGTGCTGCGCAAGGACTTCATGGTCGACGCCTATCAGGTGCTCGAGGCGCGCGCGATGGGCGCCGATTGCATCCTGCTGATCGCCGCCTGCCTGGACGATGCGCAGATGGCCGACCTCGAAGCCATCGCCCACGGTCTGGGCATGGCCGTGCTGGTGGAGGTGCACGACGGCGCCGAGCTGGACCGCGCGTTGCGGCTGACCACGCCGCTGGTGGGCATCAACAACCGCAACCTGCGCAGCTTCGAGGTGACGCTGGACACCACGCTGGGCCTGCTGCCGCGCGTGCCGGCCGACCGGCTGCTGGTGACCGAATCGGGCATCCTGGGCCCGGGCGATGTGCAGCGCATGCGCGATGCCGAGGTGCACGCCTTCCTGGTCGGCGAGGCCTTCATGCGTCAGCCCGACCCGGGCGTCGCGCTGGCCAAGCTGTTCGCGTGAGCAGCGACCTCTTCGGCACCGCCGACAACCGGCTGCAACGTTCTCTGGCCGATCTGATCCGCGAAGTGGGCGCTAACTGGACGCCGATCGTCCGGGCCTGGGCTGACAGCCCGGTCGGGCAGGACCTGCTGGCCCATGTCGAAGCCCGCCGCGCCGCCGGGGCGGTGATCTATCCGGCCCAGCCCTTCCGTGCGCTGTCGCTGACGCCGCTGGCCGAGGTGCGCGCGGTGATCCTGGGTCAGGACCCGTACCACGGGCCGGGCCAGGCTGAGGGCCTGGCCTTTTCGGTGCCGCCGGGGCAGAAGATCCCGCCCAGTCTGCGCAACATCCACGCGGAACTTCAGCGCGATCTGGGTCTGGCGCCGCCGCGCCATGGCCATCTGGGTGATTGGGCGCGCCGCGGCGTGCTGCTGCTCAACACCAGCCTGACGGTGGAGGACGGCCAGCCGGCCAGCCACGCCCGCAAGGGCTGGGAGGCGCTGACCGACGCGCTGATCGAGGCGGTCGCCCGCCAGCCGCGCCGCGTCGCCTTCCTGCTGTGGGGTGCGCATGCGCAGGCCAAGGCGCCGCTGATCGAGGCCGCCGCGCCGGGCCGCCACCTGCTGCTGCAGGCCAACCACCCGTCGCCACTGTCGGCCCGGCGCCCACCGGCGCCCTTTCTGGGTTGTGGCCACTTCGGTGCCTGCTGCGACGCCGGCATCGAGGTCGATTGGCGGCTGGGCTGAAGGCGCCCACACGCCGATTTGCGCACTGCACGAAAAAGCTGCTAAACTCTTGGGCTCGCTCCGGAGGGGTGCCCGAGTGGCTAAAGGGGGCAGACTGTAAATCTGTTGGCTTACGCCTACGCTGGTTCGAATCCAGCCTCCTCCACCAGAGCGAACCAGACAAGAAGGCGCTGGCCGAAAGGCTGGTGCGCTGAGTGCGCCAGCCGCAAGGCGGGCGACAAGTTGCTGATAGTGAACGAGTCCCGAGCGGGAGTAGTTCAATGGTAGAACCTTAGCCTTCCAAGCTAATGACGCGGGTTCGATTCCCGTCTCCCGCTCCAGTGAAGGTCAGGGTTCGTTGGTGTGTGTCGACAAGGTCGACACAGGCCTGAGGGGTGCTTCGGCAGCCCTCAATCCTGTGTCGATGCCCATGTGGCTCAGTGGTAGAGCACTCCCTTGGTAAGGGAGAGGTCGCGCGTTCGATCCGCGCCATGGGCACCACCTGTTTCTCGTTTTCATTGTTCTCGAACGCCCTTCAGGGGCACCAGGAGCGCAAGATGGCAAAAGGCAAGTTTGAGCGGACCAAGCCGCACGTGAACGTGGGCACGATTGGTCACGTGGACCATGGCAAGACGACGCTGACGGCGGCGATCACGACGATCCTGGCCAAGAAGTTCGGTGGCG
>JAFLDI010000375.1 GCA_017302485.1 Burkholderiales bacterium
CCAGACCGCGGCCCCCGCGTCCACCAGCGCCCAGGCCGCCGCGGCCCAGGCCGCGCCGGTGGCCAGACCGATCAGCAGCGGCATCATCGCCAGCCAGAAGGCCGGTCGGGCGTGGCGCCAGATCGGGCCGAAGGCGCCGTGGTGAAAGGCGCGCGCATAGACGTTCCAGCGATCGCGCCACACGGCTCGCCAGCCGCGCGGCCAGGCGCCCCGCACGATGTCATCCCAGCGCATCACGTGGTGGCGGGTGTGCACTGCCACGCCGTCGGGTTGCCGCCAATGGACGTCCCAGGCATCGAGGAAGCCCGACACCCGCTGCCGCGCACCGATCTCCAGCTGCTCGCCCGCCGCCGTGGACGGGTGCTCAGCCACGGCCTGCACCTGGGCGCGGTGATCCCGCGCCGGACCGCGCGGATCGAACCCACCCAGAAAGAAGACCTCACGCCGCCAGCTCATGCGCCGATTGTCACTGCCCGGGCGCCACCGGCCGCCTCAGCGAGACGGTGCCACCGCCCAATGCAGCACGCCATCGTGATCCGCGAGCAGGCCGTCGTCGAGCAGACCATCGACCAGTTCACGCCCCCAGACTGAGGGGTCGGCCTGGCTGCCGCGGGCCATGGCCGCAAACACCGGCGTGCGCGGCAACCACTCGATCAGCTCGGCGCGCGGTCGGTGCCGGTGCTCCATCATGTGGAACATCAGCAGCGCTCGCGCGGCATGGCGCAGATGGCGCAGCGGATCGCGCCGAAAAGCGTCCAGGCGACGTCGGCTGGACGCCAGCGCAGCCGCGACATCCTCGAACGCCGGACCGTGGCCGGGCACCACCACCCGGGGCGCCAGCCGTTCGATCAGCGCCAGCGTGGCCTCGGTGGGGCCAAAGCCGTCGCGCCCCTCCAGCTCGGGGAAGATGATGGCCAGCCGGTCCTCCCACAGCGCATCGCCGGCAATCAGGCAGCGGGTCTGCGGCTCGAAGAGCATCACCGCATCAGGGTCGTGGCCCGGGGCCGCGTGGATCTGCCAGTCGGCCGGCCCCAGGCGCAGCACCTGGCCAGGCACCAGGGCACCATCAACCCGGAACGGGGGGCATTGCTGGCCGGTGTAGCGGTAGCTCAGCCGCGCCTCATCCCACACCCGCACCAGGTCGACACTGCCCTGGGGCACCCACACCTGCAGCGACGGGTCGCGTGCCTGCAGCATGGCGTTGCCACCGCAGTGGTCGGAGTGCAGGTGGGTGTTGACGATGCGCCCCAGCGGCTCGCCGGCCAGCGCGTGATCGATCAGCGCCTGAGACATCGCGCCGTGGCGCGCGTAGCCGGTGTCGACCACCGTGGCGGGCGCCCCGTCGCCGCCAACGAACACCGTGTGATTGGCCGACAGCCAGTCGCGCTGCAGC
This sequence comes from Burkholderiales bacterium, assembly GCA_017302485.1. GTDB lineage: Bacteria > Pseudomonadota > Gammaproteobacteria > Burkholderiales > Burkholderiaceae_C > Ideonella. Next base: position 1,394 of record JAFLDI010000375.1, read on the forward strand.
AGCTGCGCGCCCAGCTCGGGGGGCAGTCGGCTCATCGCACCATCAGGCGTTCGTGCTGCGCAGCTCGCGGCGCAGCACCTTGCCGACATTCGACTTGGGCAGCTCGTCGCGGAACTCGATGTACTTGGGCCGCTTGTAGGCGGTGAAGTTCTCGTTGCAGTAGCGCGCCACGTCGTCCTCGTCGAGTGTCGCGTCCTTGCGCACCACGAAGAGCTTGACCGCCTCGCCCGACTTGGCGTCGGGCACGCCCACCGCGGCGCACTCCAGCACGCCCGGGTGCAGGTTCACCACCTGTTCGATCTCGGTGGGATAGACGTTGAAGCCCGAGACCAGCACCATGTCCTTCTTGCGGTCGACGATGCGCACGTAGCCGCGCTCGTCCATGATGCCCACGTCGCCGCTCTTGAAGAAGCCGTCGGCGGTCATGACCTTGGCGGTTTCGTCGGGGCGGTTCCAGTAACCGGCCATCACCTGCGGGCCGCGGATGCAGATCTCGCCAGGCTGGCCCAGCGGCAGGTCGCGGCCGTCGTCGTCGCGGATCGCGATGTCGGTGGACGGGATCGGCAGGCCGATGGTGCCGGTGAACTCGGTCAGGTCCAGCCGGTTGCTGGTGGCCACCGGCGAGGTCTCGGACAGGCCGTAGCCTTCCACCACCGGGCAACCGGTGATCTTCAGCCACTTCTCGGCGGTGGCCTGCTGCACCGCCATGCCGCCGCCGTTGGAGACCTTCAGCTCCGAGAAGTCCAGCCGCGCGAAGGCCGGGTCATTGGCCAGCGCATTGAACAGCGTGTTGACCGCCGGGAACATGTTCACCTTGTGCTCGGACAGCGTGGCGATCAGCCCGGGGATGTCGCGCGGATTGGGGATCAGCAGGTTCATCATGCCCAGGCGAGCGCCCATCATGTAGCAGATCGTCAGCGCGAAGATGTGGTACAGCGGCAGGGCGCAGACCACCGTCAGCGGCTTGTTGCCCAACTGGTCGAGCATGGGCTTGAACCAGGCCTCGGTCTGCAGGATGTTGGCCACCACGTTGCGATGCAGCAGCGTGGCGCCCTTGCTGATGCCGGTGGTGCCACCGGTGTACTGCAGGAAGGCCACGTCGTCAGGACCCACGTCCACGCGGCGCAGGCTCATGCGGCTGCCCTCGGCCAGCGCCATGTTGAAGCGGGTGACCGTGCGGCCGGCGTCCAGCGGCAGGCGGAACTCGGGCACCATCTTCTTCAGGTGGCGCACCGCGAAGTTGATGAACTGGCCCTTCCAGAAGCCCAGCTGGTCGCCCATGGCGCACAGCAGCACGGTCTTCACCGGCGTGGCGTCGATCACCTCCTCCAGCGTGTGGGCGAAGTTCTCCAGCACGATGATGGCGCTGGCGCCCGAGTCCTTCAGCTGGTGCTCCAGCTCGCGCGCGGTGTAGAGCGGGTTGACGTTGACCACCACGCAGCCGGCCCGCAGGATGGCGCCGATGGCCACCATGTACTGGGGCAGGTTGGGCATCATCACCGCGACGCGGTCGCCCTTGACCAGGCCGCGCGACTGCAGCCAGGCGGCCAGCGTTGCCGACATCTCGTCGATCTGCTCAAAGCGCAGGCGCGTGCCCATGCAGGCGCTGGCATCGCGCCGGGCATGCTTGCGCCAGGCCTCGCCCAGCAGGTCGACCAGCGAGGCATAGCCGCTGCAGTCGACCGTGGCCGGAACGCCCTCGGCGTAGTGGTTCAACCAGGGTTGGGCAACGGGGCTCTGGGCAGTCATGGGCAAAGGCAATGGGGGCGGTGCAGTCAAGGCGGCGATGGTCCGCTGTCCGGGGCCTGCGGGGCTACGGTAGTTGTCCTATCACCTCGGTGACAGGTGGGGCGCGGCTTGTCACGGTGGCGACAGCATCGGGCTCGAACAGGCGGCTCATCAGCGCCGACTCACGCTGCTGCACGCGGGCGAGAAAGTCCTGCGCGCCACGCATGGCACCGAAGGTGTCGAAACCGCGCTCCAGGAACTGCTGCAAGGCGCCCAGCCCGGCGGCGCGCGCCGGCCCGCGCATCAGCTTGAGGCTCTGGCGCAACAGCGGTCGACGGGTGTAGCGGTCCAGCTGCTGACCCAGTGACAGCACCTCGGTCAGTTGCAGCTCGCGGTCCGCGCGCGAGCCCACCTGCTGCCAGGCCTGCACATAGCCGAGGCGGTCGGGCTCGTCGGCCGGCAATGCCACCGCCATGCGGCCGTCCAGCGACTCGGTCAGCGCGTGCAGTTCGACCAGCGCCTGCACGGTGTCGACAATCTCCTGCGGAAACATGCGCACCAGGGCCGGCACGATGCGCGCGAACTGGGCGTCGCGGTCGGCGAAATCCTGCGGGCCGTAG
>JAFLDI010000376.1 GCA_017302485.1 Burkholderiales bacterium
GGCGACCGCTTCGTCAGCTCGGCCGCCGAGTGCGCGCGTCTGCAGGCCGAGCTGCCCGACGCGCTGGCGGTGGAGATGGAAGGCGCCGCACTGGCCCAGGTGGCCCATGACTTCGGCCGCCCCTGCGCTGTGCTGCGCACCATCTCCGACCGCGCCGACGACGACGCGCACGTCGACTTCCCGCGCTTCTTGCGCGAGGTAGCCGCTGAGTATTCGCGCGACATCGTGCTGGCGGCGCTGGCCGCCTGAGGCGCGCCGCCCGGCGGCGGGCGGCATCGCGCTGGTCGAAAGCACCAGGAAAAAAAAGGCCCGCCAGAGGCGGGCCCTTGTTCAGCAGCGTGTATCCCGGTCGCTCAGGGCGCCGGCACGGCCTTGGCGGCGTTCACGATGCCCGAGCCGCAGAGATTGCAGGTGCCCGGGAAGTTGCGCGCGGTGGACTGCAGCTGGGTCAGCACCTGGGCCGGCGTCCAGGTCGGACGGTTGGCCAGGATGAGTGCCGACACGCCGGCCACATGCGGCGCAGCCATCGAGGTGCCCTGGTAGTAGGCATAGCTGTCGGCGCCCGGATTGGAATACCCGGCGTTCAGCGTGGAGAGCACGCCGTTGGCGGCGTTGCCCGTGGTGTCACCACCCGGCGCGGCGATCTCGACCACGGTGCCGTAGTTGGAGTACCAGGCCCTGGAGCCATTGCGGTTGACCGACGCCACCGTGACCACGTTGTTGCAGTTGGCCGGCGTGAAGTTGGACGCGTTGGCATTGCTGTTGCCAGCCGCCACCACGACGACGGTGCCGCGGGCCACGGCGTTGTTGATGGCCGTCTGCATGCCGCTCGGGCAGGCGCCGGAGCCACCCAGCGACATGTTGATCACCTTGGCTGGCGTCGGGTTGGCCGGCACACCGGCGACCGTGCCGCCCGAGGCCCATTCGATGGCATCCTGGATGTCGGCGTAGGTGCCGCCACCGCAGCCCAGCACGCGCACCGGCTGGATCTTGGCGTTCGGCGCAACACCCGCCACACCGACACCGTTGTTGGTCACTGCAGCGACGGTGCCCGCCACGTGGGTGCCGTGCCAGCTGCTCTGGCCGCCGCAGCCGTCGCCCGGGTCCTGGGCGTCGTTGTCGCGGCCATTGCCATCGTTGGCGGTGCCGACGTTGGTGATGAAGTCATAGCCCGGGATGATGTTGGCCACCAGGTCGGCGTGCGGACGGTAGCCGGTGTCGAGCACCGCGACCACCACGTCGTCGCCCATCGACTTGTTGTAGGCCTTGGCCAGCTTGATGCCCGCGGTCTTTTCCTTGTAGTGCCACTGGTCGCCCCAGCGCGGGTCGTTCGGGGTGAGCTGGTGCGACAGCCGGATGTTGGCTTCGATGTCGGCGAAGGCCGGGTTGGCCGCCTTCAGCTCCTTGGCCAGGGCCTGGGCGTCGAGGTTCGACAGCGGACGATCCAGGCGCAGGAACTTGCCCTTGATCTCCGACAGCGACAGGCCGCGCGCGGCCAGCAGGGCCTGCACGCCAGCGTGGCGCTCGGTGGCCTGGGCATCGGCCGCGTCACGGAACTTGACGATGAACTCATTCGTCATGTCGTTCTGCGACGAGTGCAGGACGTTGTTGGCGCCGCCGGCCAGTGCCGGCGCGGCGAACGCAGCCAGGGCAGCGACACAGAGCGAGGAGCGGATCATGGTGTGCATGTGCAGGCCTCATCAGAGGTGGAGGAGAGGGTCTCTATCCTAGGCACACAGGCGCGGCTCGACTCTCCCTAGAGTGGAGGTCCTCAGCTGGCGGCAAGGTAAGCGCTTGTAGGCGCGAGCGGGCCGGATCTAGGGAGAATCCCCAAGGCAGCGCTATCGAATCCCCCGATGCTCCGGCCTGTCGCCGGCAGGGAGAATCGGCGCCCGAGCTCGGAGAGATGATGGACCGGATCTGGCTGAAGAACTACCCCGACGGCGTGCCCGCCGAGATCGATGTCTCGCTCTACCCCTCGCTGGTGGCGCTGATCGATGAGGGCCTGCGTCACCATGCCGCCAAGCCGGCCTACAAGTTCATGGGCAAGGCCTACAGCTTTGCCCAGATCGATGACGCCTCGCGCGCCTTTGCGGCCTACCTGCAGGGCCTGGGCCTGCAGGCGGGTGACCGCGTGGCGGTGATGATGCCCAACCTGCCGCAGTATCCGGTGGCGGTGGCCGGCATCCTGCGCGCTGGCCTGGTGGTGGTCAACGTCAACCCGCTCTACACCCCGCGCGAGCTGGAGCACCAGCTCAAGGACTCGGGCGCCAAGGCCATCGTCATCGTCGAGAACTTCGCCTCCACGCTGCAGCAGGTGGCCCGCGAGGTGCCCACCAAGCATGTGATCCTGGCCGCCATGGGCGACATGCTGGGCCTGGTCAAGGGCGCAATCGTCAACCACGTGGTGCGCAAGGTCAAGAAGATGGTGCCCGCCTTCGAGCTGCCACAGGCGGTGCGCTTCAATGCCGCGCTGGCGCGCGGCCGCAGCCAGACCTGGACACCGCCAGCCACCGGCCCGGATGACATCGCCGTGCTGCAGTACACCGGCGGCACCACCGGCGTCAGCAAGGGCGCGGTGCTACTGCATCGCAACCTGGTGGCCAATGTTCTTCAGTGCGAGGCCTGGTACCAGCCGGCGCTGCGCCTGATCCCGCCGGGTGAGCAGTACACCGCGATCAGCGCGCTGCCGCTTTATCACATCTTCGGCTTCAACACGAACATGATGCTGGGGCTGCGCCTGGGCGGCTGCAACATCCTGATCCCCAACCCGCGTGACATTCCCGCGGTGCTCAAGGACCTTTCGCGCGAGCGCTTCCATAGCCTGCCGGCGGTCAACACGCTGTTCGGTGCGCTGGCCAACCACGCCGAGTTCAACAGCGTCGACTGGAGCCACCTGAAGATCTCGGTGGGCGGTGGCATGGCGGTGCAGCAGGCCACGGCCAAGCTGTGGCTCGAGAAGACCGGCTGCCCGATCTGCGAGGGCTACGGCCTGTCCGAAACCAGCCCGGTGGCGACCTGCAACCCGGTCGACACCAAGGCCTTCACCGGCACCATCGGCCTGCCAGTGCCCAACACCGAGCTGGCCCTGCTCGATGACGACGGCCATGAGGTGCCCCCTGGCCAGTCCGGCGAGATCGCCATCCGCGGTCCGCAGGTGATGGCCGGCTACTGGCAGCGCCCCGATGAGACCGCCAAGGTCATGACGGCCGACGGCTTCTTCCGAACCGGCGATGTCGGCATGGTGGACGAGCGCGGCTATTTCCGCATCGTCGACCGCAAGAAGGACATGATCCTGGTCTCGGGTTTCAACGTCTACCCCAACGAGGTCGAGGATGTGATCACCCAGATGCCGGGCGTGCTCGAATGCGCCGCGGTGGGCATTCCCGACGAGAAGGCCGGCGAGGCCGTCAAGGTGGTGCTGGTCAAGAAGGACCCGGCCGTCACCGAGGCCGATGTGCGAGCCTGGTGCGAAGCCAATCTGACCGGCTACAAGCGCCCCCGGCTGATCGAGTTCCGCACCGAGTTGCCCAAGACGCCGGTCGGCAAGGTCCTGCGCCGCGAGCTGCGCGACAAGCCCGCCTCGCGCGCATAATCTCTCAGTAAGGGCACGGGGAGTCGCGCCAGCGCAGCGCACAAAGACCGCCACAGGTCTATCGTTGGGACATGCACACTCGATTCGTCCGCACCACCGCTGGGCAGAACGAGATCCGTTCTCGCGCGCTGGGTCTGCCGCGCCATCAGCGCAATCTGCTGCTGGTCATCTCGCCCGACAAGCCGGCAGGCTTCT
>JAFLDI010000377.1 GCA_017302485.1 Burkholderiales bacterium
CGGGTGCAGACAGTTATACCGACAAGCTCGAGCCGCAGCCGCAGGTGGTCTTGGCGTTCGGGTTGCGGATCACGAACTGCGCGCCCTGCAGGTCTTCCTTGTAGTCGATCTCGGCGCCCACCAGATACTGCAGGCTCATGGCGTCGATCAGCAGCGTCACGCCGTTCTTGCTCATCTGGGTGTCGTCCTCGTTGACGACCTCATCGAAGGTGAAGCCGTACTGAAAGCCCGAGCAGCCGCCTCCCTGCACGAAGACACGCAGCTTCAGCTCGGGGTTGCCCTCCTCGGCCACCAGATCGGCCACCTTGGCGGCAGCGCTGTCGGTGAAGACCAGCGGGGCGGGCATCTCGCCAGCGGCAGGGGCCAGGGTCTCGGTCACGGCGTTCATGGAAAGGTCCTCAGCGAATGAAAATGGGGGATCAGTGGTCGTTTGAAGCGGCCAGCTTGAGTGTTGGCTTGTCGTCGGTGGCGCTGGCGTGGCGCAACTCGCCGTCGATCTTGGCGCCCTGGTGCATTTCCAGGGCGTGGTAATGCACATCGCCCACGATGCGGGCCTTGGGCTGCAGCTCCAGCAACTCGCTGGACGACACAGGGCCGTGCACCTCGCCGTTGATGATCACATGGCCGGCGATCACCTTGCCCATGATGCGGGCATTCTCGGAGATCACCACCAGGCTGGCGCCGTCACCGGCGGCAATGACGTCGCCGATGACCTCGCCGTCGACGCGCAGGCCATCGCTGAATCGCAACTCGCCGTGCACGGCCGTGCCCTCACCGATCAGGCTGCGGATCGGCGGTTGCTTCTTGCGGCTGAACCACATGGTGGAGGTCTCCAAAGTCCCAACGTTGTTGTCACAGGCGGGCCGACTGGCTGGCCAGCACCGCGCCGCGGGCGTCGAGCACCCGCAACTGGACGAGTTTTACCACCGCCGCCGGCGGATGGTCCAGATGCCCCTCCAGCCGCAGGTACTGGCGCAGCTGGAAAGCCTGGGGCCCTCCGGGCATGGGTTGGGTCCAGGGCTTGCCGTCCTGCGTGCCTGAGAGCGTCAGCTCGTAGCGTCCTTCGCCGGCCGTGGTCACCCGTGAGGGGCTCATCACCAGCACCTGGTAGTGCAGCCTGCCGGGGCCGTCGGCATCGACCTGGAAGGCGCGCACCTGTGGCGCATCACCGCTCTGCCCTGCGGCCGGCAGCAGTCGCTCGAAGAAGCCCAGGTCGGCCTTGAGCTGCAGGTTGTCGGCCTCGACCTGGCGCAGCTGCAGGGCCAGGCGCTCCTGCGCCACCTTCTCGGTCTTGAGCAGGCTTTCGGCGGTGTTGGCGATCGACTGCGCCTTGTCCTTGTCGTCGCGCAGGCTGCGCACCTCGGCGCGCAACTGCTCAAGCTCGACCTTGGCGTCCTTGTCCAGGCCGGCCAGGTCCTTGCCGAACTCGAAGGCCCACAGCGCGATCGCCGCCGAGAAGCCCAGCGCCAGCGCCGCCACGGCCCAGCGCAGCGGCCAGGGCAGGTGGCTGCGCACGATCATCCGCGGGGCGGAGATCGAAAAGCGGCGGCGAAGGAGCTTCCAGCGCATGGTGCGGCAGTGTGGCCCAAAGACGCGAAAGGCCGCTTGCGGCGGCCTTCCGTGGATACCCGTAAGTCGGGTGATCGATCAGCGCTTGCTGAACTGCTTGCGACGACGCGCGCCGTGCAGACCGACCTTCTTGCGCTCCACCTCGCGGGCGTCACGGGTGACGTAGCCGGCGTGGCTCAGGACGGGCTTGAGCGCCGCGTCGTAGTCGATCAGGGCGCGGGTGATGCCGTGGCGCACCGCGCCGGCCTGGCCCGATTCGCCACCGCCGTGCACATTGACCTGCACGTCGAAGGCTTCACCGTTCTCGGTCAGCACCAGCGGCTGACGGACCACCATGATGGAGGTCTGGCGGCCGAAGTACTTGTCGACGGGCTTGCCGTTGACGACGATCTGGCCGGTGCCCTTCTTCAGGAAGACCCGGGCGACCGACGACTTGCGACGGCCGGTGCCATAGTTCCAGTTACCGATCATTCAACCGCTCCTCAGATTTCCAGGGCCTTGGGGGCCTGGGCGGCGTGCGGGTGCTCGGCACCGGCGTACACCTTCAGCTTCTTGATCATGGCGTAGCCGAGCGGGCCCTTGGGCAGCATGCCCTTGACGGCCTTCTCCAGCGCGCGGCCGGGGTGCTTGGCTTGCATGTCCTTGAACTTCGTGGCGTAGATGCCGCCGGGGAAGCCCGAGTGACGGTAGTAGATCTTGTCGTTGGCCTTGTTGCCGGTGACACGGAGCTTGTCGGCGTTGACGATGACGATGAAGTCACCGGTATCGACGTGAGGCGTGTAGATGGCCTTGTGCTTGCCGCGCAGACGGAGTGCCACTTCGCTGGCGACACGTCCGAGCACCTTATCGGTGGCGTCAATCACAAACCACTCGTGCGTCACCTCGGCCGGCTTGGCGCTGAAGGTCTTCATGAGGGATCTCTTGAGTGAGAAAAAACGGCTGTGAACCGGGCGCCGGGCACCATCGGTGCTGCTTGCTGCAGCCTCTCAGGCCCCCCGGTGTGGCTCCGGCATTCATCCCCGCAGCCACCATTCATGGCGCCGCAGCGGTGAAGCTCACCCCCAGCCGAAAACGGAGCGAAGCCGCAGATCATAACACAGACGGCAGAGCAACACCAGGCGGTCATCTGACCGGAAACACCGGGTCTGATCCTCACCAAACCAGGATGGATCTGTGTACAGTGCGGGTAATCCCTTAGTTGCCGGAGCGCCCCACATGAGCGACCCCGTGTTCCCCCCGCCCGAGTCGGCCACCCCGCCCGAGGCCCTTGCCACAGCCTTCCGCTGGGTGCCGATCCGCTCCCTGTCCGAGCGGCAGCGGCCGCGCGTGCTGGCGCACCTGCTGGGCCTGGAGGCGCACGACCGCTACCTGCGCTTCGGCTATGCCGCCAACGACGCCCAGATCGGGCGCTATGTCGACCTGCTGGACTTCCGCCGCGACGAGGTCTTCGGCATCTTCAACCGCCGGCTCGAGCTGATCGCCATGGCCCACCTGGCCTATCTGCCCGATGTGCCTGGCGAGCAGCCGATGGCCGAGTTCGGCGTCTCGGTCTCGCCGCAGGCCCGCGGCCGCGGCTACGGAGCGCGCCTTTTCGACCACGCGGTGCTGCACGCCCGCAACCGCCACATCGACACCCTGATCATCCATGCGCTCAGCGAGAACACCGCGATGTTGCGCATCGCGCGCAACGCCGGCGCCACGCTGGAGCGCGAAGGCGGCGAGTCCGAGGCCCGCCTGAAACTACCCTCCGAGACCGTGGGCTCGCACTTCGAGGAGTTGATCGAGGAGCAGGCAGCCGAGCTGAACTACGGGCTCAAGCAGGGCGCCCGCACCGTGGATGCGCTGCTGGGCCTGATCCAGGAAGTCAAGGACGGCATCGCCCGCGTGCGCCGCAGCACCATCGAATGAGCGCCACCGGGGCGCGTACCATGCCCCGATGAACGACGCCCCCTACGCCGCGCTGGACCCCGCCGGCATCCTGCAGGCCCTGTTCCTGGCCGGCCTGGAGCCCGACGGCCGGCTGCTGCAGCTCAACTCCTACGAGAACCGCGTCGTCCAGGCCCATCTGGACGATGGCCGCGTCGTCGTCGCCAAGTTCTACCGCCCCGGCCGCTGGAGCGATGCCCAGATCGCCGAGGAACACGCCTTCTGCCGCGAACTGGCCGAAGCCGACCTGCCGGTGGTGGCCCCGCTGATGCTGCAGCCGCGTGACGGC
>JAFLDI010000378.1 GCA_017302485.1 Burkholderiales bacterium
GTCGACCCAGCCGTCCGAGTAGACAAAGCCCCGGGTGAAGCGGTCCTGCAGCGCCGCGCCCACCGGGTGGCTGCGCAGCTTGACGCCGCGCGAGCCAGGCAGCACCTCGCGCCGGGCCAGGTGGTCATACAGGAAGATGCCCAGGCGGATCAGCCAGGCCGGCCGCATCGCCGGGTCGTGCGGCATGACGAAGCGCAGCGGCCACATGATGTGCGGCGCGCTCTTGAGCAGCACCTCGCGCTCCTGCAGCGCCTTGCGCACCAGGCCGAACTCGTAGTACTCGAGGTAGCGCAGGCCGCCGTGGATCAGCTTGGTCGACGACGAGGAGGTGTGTGCCGCCAGGTCGTCCTGCTCGGCCAGCACCACGCGCCAGCCGCGGCCCGCCAGGTCGCGGGCAATGCCGCAGCCGTTGATGCCGCCGCCCACGACGAGCACGTCGCAGGACTCGGGCGTCAGCGTGGCTTGCGCCGGCAGGGGCGGGGATGGCAGCACCAGGGAAGTCTCCAGCGAGCGACGGGCAGGTCGCGTTCTTCTTTTTTCTTTTTAGCCCAGTCGATGTTCGTTTGCAATAGGTTTTTAATCTGTTTGCTTTCGCTTTGGTTCGTTTAGGCTCGCGCCGCCGGTCGTACCATCGAAGCCGTCATGACGCCCAATCCCCGCCAATCGGAACTGCTTGAGGCCGTGCGCCAGCACGGCGTGATGAGCGTGGAGGCCCTGGCCGAGCGTTTCGGCGTGACGCTGCAGACCGTGCGGCGCGACGTCAAGCTGCTGGCCGAGGCCGGTCTGCTGTCGCGCTACCACGGCGGCGTGCGCGTGCCCAGCTCCACCACCGAGAACATCGCCTACCGCCAGCGCGAGATGCTGCACGCCGAGGCCAAGCAGCGCATCGCCCGCGCGGTGGCGCAGCGCGTGCCCGATGGCAGCTCGCTGCTGATCAACCTGGGCACCACCACCGAGGCGATCGCGCGCGAGCTGCTGCAGCACCAGGGCCTGCGCGTGATCACCAACAACCTGAACGTGGCCACCATCCTGGCCGCCAACGCCGACTGCGAGGTGATCGTCACCGGCGGCGTGGTGCGCCACCGCGACCGCGGCATCGTCGGCGCCGCGGCAGTGGACCTGATCCGCCAGTTCCGCGTCGACATCGGCCTGATCGGCATCAGCGGCATCGAGGCCGACGGCACGCTGCGCGACTACGATTACCGCGAGGTGCAGGTGGCGCGCGCGATCATCGAGCACAGCCGCGAGGTCTGGCTGGCCACCGACCACAGCAAGTTCAACCGGCCGGCGATGGTCGAGCTCGGCCGCATGGACCAGATCGACCTGCTGTTCACCGACGCACCGCCGCCGGCGCCTTTTCCCGGTCTGCTTGCCGAGGCGGGCGTGCAGCTTGAAGTGGCCGTCTGAGGAAGGAGAACACAGCCATGGCGTACATCCTGGCCCTGGACCAGGGCACCTCCAGCTCGCGCAGCATCGTCTTCGACGAGCAGGGCCGCATCGTGGCCATGGCGCAGCGCGAGTTCCGCCAGATCTACCCGCAGCCCGGCTGGGTCGAGCACGACCCCGAGGAGATCTGGGCCAGCCAGCTGGCCACCGCGCAGGAGGCGCTGCTCAAGGCGGGCATCACTGCGCGCGAAGTGCGCGCGATCGGCATCACCAACCAGCGCGAGACCACCGTGGTCTGGGACCGCCGCAGCGGCCGCGCCATCCACAACGCCATCGTCTGGCAGGACCGCCGCGCCGAGCCGCTGTGCGCCCAACTGCGCGAGCAGGGCCATGGCGAAACCATCCTGCAGAGCACCGGCCTGCGCGTGGACGCCTACTTCTCTGGCACCAAGCTGCGCTGGATCCTGGACCATGTCGATGGCGCACGCCTGGCCGCGGCACGCGGCGAGCTGGCCTTTGGCACGGTGGACAGCTGGCTGCTGTGGAAGCTCACCGGCGGTCGGGTGCACGCCACCGACGTCAGCAACGCGGCGCGCACGATGATGTTCGACATCCGCCACAACCGCTGGGACCACCAGCTGCTGGGCCTGCTGCATGTGCCCGACAGCGTGCTGCCGCAGGTCCACCCCAGTGCGCATCTCTACGGCGAGACCGAGCCCGCGCTGCTCGGCGTTGCAGTGCCGGTGGCCGGCATCGCCGGCGACCAGCAGAGTGCGCTCTTCGGCCAGGCCTGCTTTCGCGCCGGGCTGGCCAAGAACACCTATGGCACCGGCTGCTTCATGCTGATGCACACCGGCGAGCGCTTCCAGACCAGCGCCAACGGCCTGATCACCACCAGCGCGGCGCAGCCCGATGCGCGGCCCGCCTTCGCCTTCGAGGGCAGCGTGTTCATCGGCGGCGCGGTGGTGCAGTGGCTGCGCGACGGCCTGCGCGCCATCCAGTCCAGCGCCGAGGTGCAGGCCCTGGCCGAGAGCGTGCCGGATGCCGGCGGCGTGAGGGTGGTGCCGGCCTTCACCGGCCTGGGCGCGCCCTATTGGGACGCCGAGGCCCGAGGCACCATCGTCGGCCTGACGCGCGGCTCCACCGTGGCGCACATCGCCCGGGCGGCGCTGGAGAGCATCGCCTTTCAGAGCGCCGCGCTGCTGCACAGCATGAGCAAGGATGCGGTGGCCGCCGGCGGCGCACCGGTCAGCGAGCTGCGTGTCGACGGGGGCGCCTGCGTCAACAACCTGCTGATGCAGTTCCAGGCCGATCTGCTGGGCATTCCGGTGCAGCGGCCGCGGGTGATCGAGACCACCGCGCTGGGTGCCGCCTACCTGGCGGGCCTGGCCACCGGGGTCTGGCGCAGCCTGGACGAACTCGAGGCGCAGTGGCAGGTCGAGCGCAGCTTCGTGCCCACACTGCCGCGTGAGCGGGCGCAGGACTTGATGGACCAGTGGGAGCGCGCGGTGCGGCAGGCCCGCGCCGGTTGATCCTCAGGCCGCGCAGCGCGCGCGCCACCAGTCGGTGAAGGCCGGTTCGTCCAGCGGCGCCGACAGCCGGTAGCCCTGCGCCAGATCGCAGCCCAGCGCAGCCAGCAGGCGCCAGTCGCTGTCGCTCTCCACGCCCTCGGCGGTGACGCTCATCTGCAGCTCGTGCGCGGTGTTCACCAGGCCGTGCAGCAGGCGCTGGGCGCGCTCGTCGGCGATCGCTCGCCGGCACAGGCTGCGGTCGAGCTTGAGCTTGTCGAAGCGCACCCGGCTGAGCCGGTCGTAGTTGGCGAAGGCGGTGCCGAAGTCGTCAATGGCCAGACCGATGCCGGCCTCCGACAGGCGTTGCAGCTCGCGCTGCGCGTCGCCCTCGTCGACCAGTGCGGCACCTTCGGTCAGCTCCAGCTCCAGCGCCGAGATCGGCAGGCCGTGGGCCGACAGCAGGCGCTGCAGGTCTTCGGTCAGGCCCGGGCGCAGCTGGCTGGGCGCCAGGTTGACGGCCAGCCGCAGATCCAGGCCTTCGTCGCGCCACTGGCCCAGGCGGGCGCAGGCGGTGCGCAGCACCCAGTCGCCGACCGGCACGATCCCGCCATCGGACTCCAGCAGGGCGATGAACTCCAGCGGCAGCAAGGGGCCCAGCCGCGGGTGGTTCCAGCGCAGCAGCACCTCGGCGCCCTGCACGGCGCCATCGGACAGGCGGGCATAGGGCTGGTAGACCAGCGCCAGGCCCAGCGCGGCGCCGTCCAGCCGCTGGCCCGGTTGCCAGCCGGCGCGGCGCAGCAGGCTGG
>JAFLDI010000379.1 GCA_017302485.1 Burkholderiales bacterium
GCCCGAGTGCGCCGCGACGCCCTGCGCCGCCTGGCCCATCTGGCGCGCCAACAGGACGACGAGCCTGCCGCTGCGCGCCATGAACAGCGGGCGGCTCGACTCGACGGCGCATGAACCTCGTGCCGACTTGTGTACTCACAAAGAAGTCTGCTATACTGCTAGCTTCTGCAGACAGCGAGCGGCTTTGAGAAAAGCCACACACTGCCTTGCAATGCGGCTGTAGCTCAGTTGGATAGAGTACTTGGCTACGAACCAAGGGGTCGTGGGTTCGAATCCTGCCAGCCGCGCCAGAATTTGCGTTCTAGATCAAGGGGTTACCGAAAGGTAGCCCCTTCGTCTTTCTGGGCCTGTGACGCATTTGTGCCGTGCCCGATGAGGGGCGCCAGCCGCTGCGCATAGGGCGCCAGGTGGTCCGCCGACAGGTGCGCGTACTTGCGAACCATCTCAGCAGACTCCCAACCGCCCAGCTCCTGCAACGCGAACAGAGGCGTTCCACCCTGCACGTGCCAACTCGCCCAGGTATGGCGCAGGTCGTGCCAGCGAAACGACTTGATGTCCGCGCGCTCGAGCGCGCTGTACCACGCCTTGGTGCTGACCTGCCGGATCGGCTTGCCGCGGAAGCTGAACACCAGCTCCCGATGCTTGCCGATCTGTCGCCTGACCACTGACATCGCGTCGTCGTTCAAGGGCACCGGTATGGCTCGCCGGGCCTTGGCTTGGTCCGGGTGAATCCACGCTCGGCACTGGGCCAGATCCACCTGGTCCCAGCGCAGGCCGGTCACGTTGGACCGCCGAAGACCGGTGGCCAGCGAGAAGGCGGCCATGTCCGCCAGGTGCCCAGGGAGTTCGGCCAACAGCCGGCCGGCCTCTTCGTGGCTGAGGTACCTGATCCGGCGCGTGGGCTCCTTGAGCATCCGCACCTTCGGGCACTTGTCCAGCCATTCCCACTCATCCACGCACCGTCGCAACACGGCACGCAGCACTTCCATCACGCGATTGACAGTGGCAGGTGCCACGCCTTCCGCCAGTTTGGCAGCGCCGATCCTGTCGATGCGATCACGCGTGATGGCTGTCAGCTCCAGACCCCTCAGGTGCCGGTCAAGCCAGCGCAGGTGGATCTTGTCAGCTTCGATCGAGGCCTTGTGGGCCTGCTCTGTCAGCCATCGAACGACCGCGTCGTTCCAGGTTCGCCGGGGGCGTTCCCCCAGCTTGTCGACTCGCCAGACTTCGGCTTTCAGCTTGTCGTGCAGTTCCTGCGCCTCGGCCTTGTTGCCGGTCTCAGCAGATCGTCGTACGCGCTCGCCTGTGGGCGAGGTGAAGTCGATCCACCAGACCGATCCTCGCTTGCGAAGTGACATAGGTGCTCCTTTCCAGAAGTCACTTGCAGCGCTTGCCGCTGCACAGGATACAGCGAGCGCACCCAGCCGAGCAGGTCCTCTTCGATGAAGACCCAGCGCCGGCCGGTCTTAGCACCGGGCACCCGCCCCAGCTTGGCGCGGGCACGCAGCTCCTCGGGGTGCATGTGCAGCAGTTCAGCTGCTTCGAGCAGCGTCAGCAGGCGCAGGCTGCGCGGTGCCGGCTCAGGGATTGGGGCGGCTGTCATGGCTCGATCTCCACAGTCCAGCCCAGCGCAGTGATTGCCTTGCGCAGCGCCACGGCCTCCAGTCGCTCAGGCACCTTGCGAGCCATCACCAGGGTGTGTACGGCTGTGCCTCGGCCGATGCAGGCGCAGTCGCGAGCGGCGTTGGCCAGGCGCACCAGGTCATCGTCGCTCAAGGCGTTCAGGAATGCCTGTATCGCCGCTCGCTTGCGTGCCTGTGCTGCCTGCTCGACCTCACGTGCCGGGTCTTGCCCCCGCTGAGCCGAGGCCCGCGCTCGCCGGGTTGCCAAGGCCTGTCCGACCCTGAGTCCACCGCTGGGCTGGAACTCGCCGGCCAGTGCTTTGCGCCGCAGCGCACCCAGCCAGGCCGCCACATCGCCGATCTGCGGCGCGCCGTGGTGCGCCACCCGGCTGGCTCGGTCCGATAGCTCGTCGGCGATCTGTTGCTGCAGTTGCTGGGGCAGTCCTTCGGCCGCCGTCACCATCGCCGGCCGGTAGACCTCAGCCTCCTTGCTCAGCACCACCCCCACCACGGGCGCCGCAGGCGCCGCATCCGCGTTGCGCGCGTCGTCAGGTGGGGTGTCTGTAGATGTCTTTGGAGAAGTCTCTGTCCAGTGATCGGTGGCATTGCCACCGATCGACGTGTGGTCCTTCGACTGAACAGGCGGTGGGTTTGCCACCGACCGATGAGTGGCTTTGCTACCGATCGGTCGATCGGCCAAGGCCTTCGCCACGTAGGCATCGAGTTCGTCGTAGTTGATCGCGTAATGGTTGGTGTGATTCCAGGCCTGCGCTCGGTGCTGTCTGACCTCCAACACGCCGATGGATTGCAGCATGGCGATGACTCGCTTGTGTGGGTCATTCGAGCGGCCGATCGGCACCCGTTGCAGCAATTCCTGCATCGACCAGTGAACCCAGAAGCGGCCGTCGATGAAGCTGTCGCGGTAGCGCTCCGGGTCCTGGCGCTTCAGGTGCAGGAAGTAGTGCAACTGCTGCAGAAAGATGGCGGCTCCGGGACCGAACACCCACAGAGCCTTGGGCGATACCCCGATGGGTGGCTCGTCAATCAACAACGCTTGACCAGGTCGACTCATGGCTTATCTCCCCAGGTAGATCGCCACGATCTGCTCGCGCGCATGGCCCAGCTCGAGCGAGATCTCCAGCCGCGCCCGCGCGTCGACCGATCGCTGCTCGCCACTGAGCTCGCGCCGTGTGGGCCCGCCAGCAGCCGGTGCCTTCCAGCCGGTCTTCGCCTCGTAGCGTTCCTGCGCGTACCGGTGCCGCAGCCCATGCACGCCGTTGATGCCGGCCCTTTGGCACTGCGCGCGGAAGCTGGCCAGGTGCTCGCGGTAGGTCAGGCCTTCAGGGATCAGACTGCCCTTTCCGGCCAGGTCCTTGGCCTGCTCCAGCACCTGCCGCTGCGCCTCGTTGACGATCGGCACCTCGCGTGGCCGACCGCCCTTGGTCCAGGAGCCCTGCAGCCTCAAGACGTTGCCGCCATCGGCCAGGTCCGGCCGGATCTTCAAGGACTCTTCACGCCGCAGCCCAAAGGCCGCCTGCAGCGCCAGCGACGCCAGCACATGGGCCGAGCTCACGCGCTCCAGCTGCGCCTCGGTCAGCGACTTGGCCTTGTCCTCGTTGGTCACATAACTGCGTCGCTCCACGCCCAGGGTGGCGTTGTCGCGTGCCACCACATTGGCCTTGCCGATCTTCTCCGCCCACCATCGCACCGCGGCCAGGCGGTTCTTGATGGTCGCGGCAGAGATGCCGGACTCGGTCCAATGGCTCACCAGCGCGGCCACATGCTTTTCGCGCAGGTTGTCGGCGTGCAGGTCGCGGTAGCCCAGCGCATCCAGTTGGTGGGCGATCAGGCTCAGCATGCGCTCGCGGTTCGCCTGCGTGGCATGGCTGCCATCGCGGTTGCGTGCCGACAGCTGGCGCAGCTGAAAGTTCAGGTTCTTCATCGCTTGCGTCCTCTCTGAACAGTCGAATTCCGGGGGGGCGGTGTGTCTGTTGGGGTCAGTGTTTCTGGTCGTCCTGGCAGGCGTGCCTGACCCGGACCTCTGCCGCAGCAGAGCAAGGACCTCCGGACACCACTCCGGTGGGGTACTGTTGAGACGTGGTGGTCGCCGCCGCAGTACGCACGGCATTGGCGGGCAT
>JAFLDI010000038.1 GCA_017302485.1 Burkholderiales bacterium
CGCCAGGCCGCGCACCTCGTCGGCCGTCAGGCCGCAGGCGGCCGCTGTGCGCTCGGGCGGCCACTGCAGCGCCAGCGTGCGCAGCGCCGGCCAGCCCTCGACATGGCGGTCAATGTAGTCCTGGTCGAGCCAGCCCTGGGTGATCAGCTCGTGCATCAGGCCCAGTGCCAGCGCGCCGTCGGTGCCCGGACGCAACGCCAGGTGCTGGTGGCACTTCTCGGCCGTTTCGGTGCGGCGTGGGTCGATCGCGATCAGCCTGGCGCCGGCACGCTTGGCGGCCTGGGCATAGGTCCAGAAGTGCAGATTGGAGGCGATGGAGTGACTGCCCCAGACCAGGATCAGCCGGCTCTCGGCAAAGTGCTGCACATGCATGCCCAGCTTGCCGCCGTAGGTGGCGGCCAGGCCCTCGCCGCCGGCCTCGGCGCAGATGCTGCGGTGCAGGCGCGAGGCGCCCAGACGGTGCCAGAAACGTGCCGCCATGCTCTCCCCCTGCACCAGGCCCATGGTGCCGGCGTAGCTGTAGGGCACGATGGACTCGGGTGACCGCGCGGCGATGGCGGCCAGGCGCGTGGCGATGTCGCCCAGCGCCTCGTCCCAGGACACAGCCTCGAAGCGGCCTTCGCCCTTGGCGCCGATGCGGCGCAGCGGGGTCAGCACACGCTCGGGGTGGTCGGTGCGCTCGGCATAGCGCGAGACCTTGGTGCACAAGGCGCCATGGGTGGTCAGGTGATCGGGGTCGCCCTGGATGCGCACGATGCGTTCGCCATCCACCGTCACCTTCATCGCGCAGGTATCGGGACAGTCGTGCGGGCAGGCGGCGTGGACGGTGCGCAGGGACTCGCTCATGGACGGGGATGATGGCACAGCCGCCCCTTGCGTTTCCGGGCAGGGTCTCGGTCGCGGAAAAGGCGCAATCCGCTGCCAGAATCCGGCCCTACAACATCGACTGTCGTTGGGAGTCCTGACCATGAACCGCCATCGTCGCCTGACGCTGGGCGCACTGGGTGCGGCCGCCTTGGGCGCCCCCCTGGCCAGCCGTGCGCAGCGCAGCAACCGCCTGGTGCTGGGCCAGTCGGCCGCCTTCAGCGGCCCGGCCGCGCAGCTGGGCATCGAGCTCAACCGTGGCGCCAAGCTGTGCTTTGATGCCTTCAACGCCGCCGGCGGCCTGAACGGCACCACCATCGAGATCCATTCGCTGGACGACGGCTACGACCCCGAGCGCTGCAAGGCCAATACGGCGCGCTTCCTGTCGGACGAGGTCTTCGCCCTGTTCGGCTATGTGGGCACACCCACCGCGCTGGCCGCGTTGCCGCTGGTCAAGGAGGGCCGCACGCCGTTCATCGCCCCGTTCACCGGCGCGATGTCGCTGCGCGAGCCGGCGCTGCGCCAGGTCTTTCACGTGCGGGCCTCCTACGACGACGAGACCGCGCTGATCGTGCGCCAGCTCACCAACCTGGGCCTCAAGCGCATTGCCGTGTTCCGGCAGAACGACAGCTACGGCCAGGCCGGCCTGGACGGCGTGGTCAAGGCCATGAAGACCCAGCAGCTCGAACCAGTGGCCGTGGGCACGGTGGAGCGCAACACCGTGGACGTGGCCGCCGCCGTCAAGACCATCACCGCCGCCCGGCCGGACGCCGTGGTGCAGATCAGCGCCTACAAGAGCTGCGCCGCCTTCGTGCGCGCGGCGCGCCTGGCCGGCTATGGCGGCACCTTCTACAACGTGTCCTTCGTCGGCACGCAGGCGCTGGCCGACGAACTGGGCAAGGAGGCTCGCGGCGTGATGGTCAGCCAGGTCATGCCCTACCCTTAC
Organism: Burkholderiales bacterium; assembly: GCA_017302485.1. Classification (GTDB taxonomy): domain Bacteria; phylum Pseudomonadota; class Gammaproteobacteria; order Burkholderiales; family Burkholderiaceae_C; genus Ideonella. The sequence goes on from JAFLDI010000038.1 coordinate 1,811, forward strand.
ACCCAGTCGATCCCGATCGTCCGCGAGTACCTGGACATGGTGCGCAAGGCCGGCGGCGGCCTGCGCCCCAACTACTCGGGGATCGAGGGCTACATCGGCGCACGGGTGCTGATCGAAGGGCTCAAGCGGGCCCGCAGCATCACACCCGACGGGCTGGTAGGCGGTCTCGAGAGCCTGCAGAACCACTCGCTGGGGGGCTTCGCGGTGAACTTCTCCGCCGGCAACCACGTGGCCTCGCGCTTCGTCGAACTGTCGATGCTGACCGAGGACGGCGGCGTGCGCCGCTGACCCCCTGGCGGCCGGGGTCGGGCGCCGAACGCTAAGATCACCCCCCATGGCCCTGATCGACGACCTCCGCACCCACCACGATGAGATCACCCGCATCCGTCGTGACCTGCACGCCCACCCGGAGTTGTGCTTCCACGAGGTGCGCACCGCCGATCTGGTCGCACAGCGCCTGACCGAATGGGGCATCCCGATCATTCGCGGCCTGGGCACCACCGGCGTGGTGGGCATCGTCAAGGCGGGCAGCAGCGAACGCGCCATCGGCCTGCGCGCCGACATGGACGCGCTGCCGATGACCGAGTTCAACACCTTCGCGCATGCCAGCCGTCATCCGGGCCGCATGCACGCCTGCGGCCACGACGGCCACACTGCGATGCTGCTGGCCGCCGCCAAGCACCTGTCGCAGCACCGGCATTTCGACGGCACGGTCTACCTGATCTTCCAGCCCGCCGAGGAGGGCGGTGGCGGCGCACGCGAGATGCTCAAGGACGGTCTGCTGCAGCGCTGCCCGATGGATGCCGTGTTCGGCATGCACAACTGGCCCGGCCTGCCGGCCGGTGACCTGGCGGTGTGTCGCGGCCCGGCGATGGCCTCCAGCAACGAGTTCAAGATCACCATCCGCGGCAAGGGCTCGCACGCCGCACTGCCGCACAACGGCATCGATCCGGTGCCGGTGGCCTGCCAGATGGTGCAGGCCTTCCAGACCATCGTCACCCGCAACAAGAAGCCCACCGATGCCGCGGTGATCTCGGTGACGATGATCCACACCGGCGAGGCCACCAACGTGGTGCCCGACCAGTGCGTGATCGAGGGCACGGTGCGCACCTTCACCATCCCCGTGCTCGACATGATCGAGCAGCGCATGGGCGAGATCGCGCGCCACACCGCCGCCGCCTTCGGCGCCACGGTCGATTTCGAGTTCGTGCGCAACTATCCGCCCACCATCAACCACGACACCGAGGCCGATTTCGTGCGCTCGGTGATGCAGGAAGTCGTGGGCGCCGAGCGCACCCACGAGTTCGATCCCACGATGGGCGCCGAGGACTTCAGCTACTTCCTGCTGGAGCGCCCGGGCGCCTACTTCGTGATCGGCAATGGCGAGGGCGACCACCGCGGCGCCTATGCCGACGCCACCCACGGACTGGGCCCCTGCACCTTGCACAACCCGCACTACGATTTCAACGACGCCGTCATCCCCACCGGCGCCGCGCTGTGGGTGCGCATCGCCGAGCGCTGGCTGGCGCCGCGCTGACACCGGTCCGTTTTTGACCGCAGCCGGTCCGCTGCCGGCCTGGGCGCTGGACGGCGCAGCAGCGACCATGGCATCCTCTTCACTGACGGGATGCCCTGACATGACCACCACTGCCCTGCTGCTGATCGACGTCCAGCAAAGCTTTGTCGCCCGACCCTACTGGAACGCCGAGCGGGCGCGTCCGTTTCTGGAGCGCTGCAATGCCCTGGTGCAGGGCGCCCAGCGCGCTGGCCTGCCGATCGTGCGCATCTTCCACACCGACGGCCCGGCCCACGCCGACAACCCCTTTGCCCAGGCCAGCGGGCTGATCCGCCCGCTCGATGGCCTGGTCGACATCGACGCCGCCCTGACGGTGGTAAAGCACCGCCACAGCGCGCTGGTCGGCACGCCGCTGGCGGTGTGGCTGCGCGAGCAGGGCATCGGCCGCCTGATCGTGGCCGGCATCCGCACCGAGCAGTGCTGCGAGACCACGGCGCGCCATGCCAGCGACGAGGGCTGGCAGGTCGACTACTGCACCGAGGCCACGCTGACCTTCGACATGCGCACGCCCGGCGGAGCGCTGCTCAGCGCCGACGAGATCACCGAGCGCACCGCCACGGTGCTGGCCGGCCGATTCGCCACCCTGGTCAGCGTGGACGAGGCGCTGGGACGGGCCGGATGCGCGCAGACAGCCTGACGCCTTCTGCAGCGCCGACGGTGGACGTCTGCTTCGCCGTCCTGCCCGACACGCTGCTGCTCGATCTGGCCGGCCCGGCCGAGGCCTTCCGGCTGGCCAATCAGGCACTGGCGCGCCAGGGGCGTGCACCGCTGTGGCGCCTGCGCTTCGTGGGCCCTCAGGCACAGGTGGTGTCGTCGGTGGGTGCGCAGCTGACAGCGATCGAGCCGCTGCCTGAGGTGCTCGGTCCGGCCCCCTGCTGGGTGGTCCTGCTGGGTCGCCCGGGCGAGGCGGACGAGGTGGTGCGGGCCCGCCGACCCTGGCTGGCGGCGCGCGACTGGCTGGGACGCGTGCTGGCGCCGGCACTGGCTGACCCTTGCTCGTCGCACCGCCTGCTGACGGTGTGCTCGGGCGCCCTGCTGGCGGCCGACGCCGGCCTGCTCAATGGCCGCTGCGCCACCACCCACCATGAGCTGCTCGAGGATCTGGCCCGGCTGGCGCCCGCGGCACGGGTCCTGCCCGACCGCGTCTTCGTCGACGATGGCAACCTGCTGTGCTCGGCCGGTGTCACGGCGGGCATCGACCTGGCGCTGCACTGCATCGCCCTGCATGCGGGTGAGGCGCTGGCCGCCGAGGTGGCGCAGGTGCTGGTGGTCTTCCATCGCCGCGGCGCCGGCGACCCCGAGCGCTCGCCACTGCTGGCCGGACGCAGCCACCTGCACCCTGCCCTGCACCGGGTGCAGAACGCCGTGGGCGAGCGGCCGGCCGAGGACTGGACGCTGGAGCGCCTGGCCGGAGTGGCCCATGTGACGCCGCGCCACCTGGGCCGGCTGTTCACCGAGCACGTGGGCTGCACGCCGCGCGACTACGTGGAGCGGGTGCGCAGCGCCTTCATGCGCGAGGCCCTGGCCGCCGGCTTTCCTGTGGCCAAGGCGCTGGCGCTGGCCGGCTTCAGCAGCGACCGCCAGTGGCGTCGGGCGCGCTTGCGAGTGTCAGCAGCGGACGCCGCGTGAGGCCAGGTCGCGCTCCAGCCGCTGCGCATCGGTGAACAGCAGGGCCGGCAGGCCGAAGCGGTTGGAGGCCTCGATGTTGGCCAGGTGGTCGTCAATGAACAGGCTGTCGCGCGGCGTGATCTCGAAGCGCTTGAGCGCCAGCGCGAAGATCGCCGGGTCGGGCTTGGACAACCGCACTTCGGAGGAGAAGATGCCGTCCTCGAAGCCGATCAGGAAATCGTGCGTGCGGCGCAGGTGCTCGGCATAGGGTGCCGGCATGTTGGAGAGGTAGTACAGCGTGTGGCCTGCAGCGCGCAGGCGGCGCAACAGGGCCACCATCTCCGGCACCGGCGCCAGCGCGTCGGGCACCGCGTCCATCACCGCCTGCACCTCGGCCGTGCTCAGCCCAGTGCGTGCGGCGATGCGTTGCACGGTCTCCTCGGCCGACACATGGCCGCCGTCGAAGGCGCCCCAGTCGCCGGTGTAGCCCTGGAAGAAGCGGTCCTTCCAGTGGTCGGCTGCCTCGGGGGTGTTGGCCCGCTCGGGCAGCACGCGTGCGATCAGGCGCACCGGGTTCCACTGGAAGACCACGCCGCCGAAATCGAAGATCAGGTGGGTGGGCTTCATCGGGCGTCCTCGGGTTGATCAGGCACGCAGACGTTGTAGCAGCGCCGCCGTGGAGCCGTCCAGCCCGGACAAGTCCCCGGAGCCGAAGCGCGGCAGCAACTGGTTGCACAGCGCCTTGCCCAGCTCCACGCCCCACTGGTCGAAGGCGTTGATGCCCCAGACCGCGGCGCTGGTGAAGACGCGGTGCTCGTACAGCGCAATCAAGGCCCCCAGCGCGCGCGGCGTCAGCGCATCCAGTACCAGCGTCGTGCTGGGGCGGTTGCCGGGGAAGCTGCGGTGGCGCGACAGCACGGTGCGGTCCAGCGTGGCCGAGGCGGTGGGCGCGCTCTCGGTGGCGGCCTCGGCGGCGGTCTTGCCCAGCATCAGTGCCTGGCTCTGCGCCAGGCAGTTGGCCAGCGCCTTGGTGTGCAGGTCGGCGTGCTCGTGGCTGGGCGTCTTCACCGCGATGAACTCCACCGGGATCACGTCGGTGCCCTGGTGCAGCATCTGGAAGTAGGCGTGCTGGCCATTGGTGCCGGGCTCGCCCCAGACCACCGGGCTGGTGCCCAGGCGCAGCGCACGGCCCTCGCTGTCCACCCGCTTGCCGTTGGACTCCATCTCCAGCTGCTGCAGGTAGGCCGGGAAGCGCTTCAGGCCCTGGTGGTAGGGCGCCACCGAGCGGCTGGTGAAGCGGTGGAAGTTGCGGTACCAGACGTCCAGCAGGCCCAACTGCACCGGCAGGTTCTCGCGCAGCGGGGCCTGGGCGAAGTGCTGGTCCATCGCGTGCGCGCCGGCCAGGAAGGCGCGGAAGTGGTCGGCGCCGATGGCGATGGCCAGCGGCAGGCCGATCGCACTCCACAGCGAGTAGCGACCGCCCACCCAGTCCCAGAAGCCAAAGGTCTCGGTGATGCCGAAGGCAGCAGCGGCGGGCAGGTTGGTGGTGACGCCGACGAAGTGCTTCTGCGTGTCGGTGCCGCCGTTGGCGAGGAACCAGGCCCGGGCGACGCCGGCATTGGCCATGGTCTCCTGGGTGGTGAAGGTCTTGCTGGCGATGATGAACAGCGTGGTGGCCGGGTTCAGCCGGCGCAGCACCGGTGCGATGTCATGGCCGTCGACGTTCGAGACGAAGTGCAGCCGCAGACCCGGGTGGGCGCAAGCATCGAGCGCAGGCACCGCCATCTGCGGGCCCAGGTCGGAGCCGCCGATGCCGATGTTGACGATGTCGGTGATGCCGCTGCTGGCGGTGTCGCGGATCCGCTCGGCAAAGGCCAGCACGCGGTCCAGCACCTCGTGCACCTCGTCGCTGAACGGCCCGGCACCACGCGGCGCGCGCAGCGCGGTGTGCAGCACCGCGCGGCTTTCGGTGCTGTTGATCGGCTCGCCGGCGAACATGGCGTCGCGCCGGGCAGCCAGTTGCACGCCCTCGGCCAGCTCGACCAGCAGGCGGCGGGTGGTGTCGTCCCACAGGTTCTTCGACAGGTCGGCGAAGATCTCCGGCGCCTGCAGCGAGAAGGCCGCGGCACGGCCGCTGTCGCGTGCAAAGGCCTCGCGCAGATCCAACTCGCGGCCATGGGCCTCGAAGTGGCCGCCCAGGGCGGTCCAGGCGATGGTTTCGTCGCAGCGCGGGGTGGTCATGTCAGGCTCCCAGGATCAGGGCATCGAGCTTGGCCGCGTCGGCGGCGAACAGGCGGATGCCCTCGGCCAGCTTCTCGGTGGCCATGGCGTCCTCGTTGAGCGCGTAGCGGAACGAGGCCTCGTCGTGGTGGACCGCCGGCAAGTCCAGGTCGCGGGCAGCGGTGGCGTCCAGCGCCGGGGTAAGCGGCGCCTCGGCGGTCTGCAGCTGGGCCAGCAACTCGGGGCTGATGGTCAGCAGGTCGCAGCCGGCCAGCGCGGTGATCTGGCCGATGTTGCGGAAGCTCGCCCCCATCACCTCGGTGGCGATGCCGTGCTTCTTGTAGTGGTGGAAGATGCGCGCCACCGAGCGCACGCCCGGGTCGTTGGCACCGGCCTGGGCGGCCTCGTCCCAGGCGGCGCCGGCCTGCTTCTTGTACCAGTCGTAGATGCGACCGACGAAGGGGCTGATCAGTTGCACGCCGGCATCGCCGCAGGCCACCGCCTGGGCGAACGAGAAGAGCAGCGTCAGGTTGCAGTGCGTGCCCTCGGCTTCCAGCTCGCACGCAGCCTGGATGCCCTCCCAGGTGGCGGCGATCTTGATCAGCACCCGCTCACGCGGGATCCCTGCGGCCTCGTACAAGGCCATCAGGCGGCGAGCGCGGGCCACGGTGGCCGCACGGTCGAAGGACAGGCGGACGTCGACCTCGGTCGAGACGCGGCCGGGCACCACCTTCAGGATCTCCAGGCCGAAGCGCACCAGCACCCGGTCGACGATGGCTTCCAGCGGCTGGTCGCGGTGGGCAGCCACGGTGTCCTTCAGCAGCGGCGCGTACTCGGGCTGCTGCACCGCCTTGAGGATCAGGGAGGGATTGGTGGTGGCGTCGCGCGGGGCGTACTGCGCCATCTGGTGGAAATTGCCGGTGTCGGCCACCACCGTGGTGTAGGCCTTGAGTTGGTCGAGCTGGTTCATCGCCTCTTTCGGTTGCAGCAGCGCCGGCAAGGCGCGTTCCAGTCGGGATTAGAACCGGTCGGGGCGATGGCCGGGGTTCGAGTCGGTTACATCGACCCTGCGCCAAGTCCCTGCCCGGATTGACCCGCGCAAGAAACTCATGCATCATAGATCCAGTAACTTAATTACATCTCCCCCATGTCCTTCGACCTCGTGTTCTTCGGTGGCACCGGCGACCTCACCTGGCGCAAGCTGATGCCCGCGCTGTTCCAGGCCTTCCGCCACGGCAAGCTCCCCGGCGGCGGCCGCATCCTGGCGGTGGCCCGCGACGACCGCAGCGACGCCGACTACCGCAGCTTCATCAAGGAGCGCTTCTCCGAGGTGGAGCCGTCCAAGCGCCCCAGCGACGAGGAGTTCGCGCGCTTCGCCGAGCTGCTGCACTACCGCCGCATGGACCTGTCGCAGCCGGCCGACTATGCCGGCCTGAAGGCCTGGATCGACGAACGCGGCGCCGACACGGCGGTGCTCTACCTGGCCACCAGCCCGCACCTGTTCCCGGTGATCTGCGAGCAGCTGGGCGCCGCCGGCCTGAACGGCCCCAAGGTGCGCGTGGTGCTGGAAAAGCCGCTGGGCCACGACCTGGCCAGCGCCCAGGAGATCAACCGCGTGGTGCGCTCGGTGTTCACCGAGACGCAGGCCTTCCGCATCGACCACTACCTGGGCAAGCCCAGCGTGCAGAACCTGATGGCACTGCGCTTCGGCAACGCGCTGTTCGAGCCGCTGTGGCGCCGCGAGAGCATCGCCAACATCCAGATCACGCTGGCCGAGTCGCTGGGCGTGGGCACGCGAGGCGATTTCTACGACCGCACCGGCGCGCTGCGCGACATGATCCAGAACCATGCGCTGCAGCTGCTGACGATGATCGCGATGGAGCCGCCGTCCACCAACGACGCCGACGCGATCCGCGACGAGAAGCTCAAGGTGCTGCGCTCGCTCAAGCCCTTCACCGCCGAGAGCGTGGCGCGCGACGTGGTGCGCGGCCAGTACCGCGCCGGCACGGCCGATGGCAGGAAGGTGCCGGGCTATCTGGAGGAGATCAAGGTGCCCGCGGGCAGCCACTGCGAGACCTTTGTCGCGCTGCGCACCGAGGTGCAGAACTGGCGCTGGGCCGGCGTGCCCTTCTACCTGCGCACCGGCAAGCGCCTGGCGGCGCGCGACGCGCAGATCGTCGTCAACTTCCGACCGGTGCCGCACCCGATCTTCCCGGGTCCGACGCTGGCCAACAAGCTGGTCATCAAGCTGCAGCCCGAGGATGGCCTGGAGCTGCACATGCTGGCGGCCAAGGGCTCAGGCACCAGCGACGCGCTGGCGCCGGTGTCGCTGGACCTGGACTTCGACAAGGCCTTCCCCAGCGACCGCGTGGGCGCCTACGAGCGCCTGCTGCTGGACGCCATTGCCGGCCGCCTGAACCTGTTCGTGCGCAGCGACGAGCAGGAGCAGGCCTGGCGCTGGGTCGAGCCCATCCTGGATGCCTGGCAGCGTGACGGCAGCAGCCTGAAGACCTATGCCGCCGGCAGCTGGGGACCGGCCGCCGCCAGTGCGCTGGTGGCGCGTGACGGCTGCGCCTGGGCGGAGGAACAATGAGCCGCGACTGGACCCACGCCCTGCTGGGTGGCCCCCCCAGCGCGGCGCCGGTGGGCGTGCGCTGGGCGCATGGCCGCTCCGGGGCGACAATCCACGGTCAACTGGTCTCACCCGACATGCTCGACCGTATCCGTGCCTCCATCCCCGCGCTGCCGCCCGCCGAGCAGCGTGTGGCCAAGCTGGTGCTGGCCGATCCGCGCAGCTTTGCGTCGATGCCGGTGGGCGAGCTGGCCGAGCGCTCGCATGTCAGCAAGCCCACCGTGGTGCGTTTCTGCCGCAGCGTGGGCTACGACGGCCTGGCCGACTTCAAGCTCAAGCTGGCCGGCACCGTCAACGAGGGCGTGCCCTTTGTTCACCGTGCGGTGGACGAGGACGACAAGCCCGGCGACATCATCGTCAAGGTGATCGACAACGCGGTCAGCGCGCTGCTGAAGTACCGCAACGACGCCACCAACCACGCCTTCGACCGCGCCATGGCCTCGCTGACCGAAGCCGCCCAGCAGGGCCGGCGCATCGAGTTCTACGGCGTGGGCAACTCGGGCATCGTGGCGCAGGACGCGCAGCACAAGTTCTTCCGCCTGGGCATCAACTCAGCCGCGCTGGGCGATGGCCATGTGCAGGTGATGAGCGCGACGATGCTGCAGCCGGGCGACTGCGTGATCGTGATCTCCAACTCGGGCCGCAGCAAGGACCTGATCGACGCGGCCGAGATCGCCCAGAAGAAGGGCGCCACGCTGGTGGCCATCACCGCCAGCGGCTCGCCGCTCGCAAAGCTGGTGCAATCGGCCGGGCAGATCCTGCTGCCAGCCGACCACCCCGAGGACTTCGAGCGCTATGTGCCGATGGTCTCGCGCCTGCTGCACCTGATGATCATCGACATCCTGACCACCGGGGTGGCCCTGCGCCTCGGGCCGGCACGCCGGCCGGTGCTGCAGGAGATCAAGCGCAACCTGCGCCAGCGGCGCTATCTGCAGCCAGAGTGACGCTGATCAGCTCAGCACCAGCAGTTCCTGCACGCCGTACAGGCGCGCCAGGTCCTGTAGCCGGGCCGGTGCGCCCCGCACCTCGAAGCGCAGGCTACGGGCGCTGGCCTGACGCTTGAGCTCGAGCAGCACCGCCAGCGCCGAAGAGTCGATCTGGGTCAGCGGCGACGCATCAATCACCGCCTCGCCCTGCTCGGCGGCGAGCGCGCCGGACAGCGCAGCCAGCGTCTGCCGCGCCTCGCGCAGCGTCAGTTGAGCAGGCAGCGCCAGCATCAGGCCTTGCCGCCCGCCGCCTTGGCGTTCTTCTCGGCCAGCGACTTGATCAGGCCATCGATGCCGTTGGCGTTGATCTCGGTGGCAAAGCTGTTGCGGTACTGATCGACCAGCCACACGCCCAGCACATTGACATCGTAGATCTTCCAGTCGGTGCCGGCCTTCTCCAGGCGGTAGTCGAGCTGAATGGGCTCGCCCTTGCCCTTGATCTCGGTGCGTACCACGACCTCGGTGTCGTCAGCGCCGCCGCGCTGCGGCTTGAGCTTGATGGTCTGGTCCTTGACCTGGCTGAGCGCGCCCGCGTAGGTGCGCACCAGCAGGGTCTTGAATTCGGCCTGCAGGCGCTGCTGCTGCTCGGTCGTCGCGGTGCGCCAGGCACGGCCCACCGCCGAGGCGGTCATGCGCTGGAAGTTGACGTGCGGCATCACCTTGGCGTCGACCAGCGCGTTGATCTTGCCCACATCGCCGGCCTGGATGGCCTTGTCGGCCTTCAGCGCGTCGAGCACCTCGGTGGACAGCTGCTGGATCTTGGAATCGGCCGTGACAGCCTGGGCCTGCACGGCAGGGGCGACAAGCGCGGCCACGGCCAGCACGGCGGGTGCGGTCCAACGGGCGATCAGAGCGGAATCGAACATCGGCTTTTCCTTGGCGAAGGCGCGCATCGGTTGGGGTGCGCGGTAGTCATTCAACGCATCGGGCCGGTGTCGGTTCACAGGCCGGACGTGACAAATCGTGCGTTCAGCGGCTGGACTCTTCCTCGGGCGGATCACCGTCCCACACCAGATTGCGGCGACGCGCCAGGTAGGCGTCCCGCAGGAAGGCATAGGGGTCGAGCGACACCTCGCCCAACAGACGGGAGGCTCCCAGCAGTTCGGCACGGGTCTGGGCCAGTTGCAGGCCCGTGGCCGCCGCCGCCCCACCGCTGTCGTTGATCACCAGGCCCACGCTGGTGGCGGCCTTGTCCAGCGGCATCGCTGCCGTGTCGCGCAGCGTGCTGGGGCCAAACACCGGCAGCCCCAGGTAGGGACCCGGCGGCCCGCCCCAGAAACCCAGGGTCTGGCCGAAGTCCTCGCTCTGGCGCTCCAGCCCCATCTCGGTGGCAGGGTCCAGCACCCCACCCATGCCGAAGACGGTGTTGGTGGCCACGCGCAAGGTCATCTGGGCGCCCTGCACCACCTTGCCCTGCAGCAGCTTGTTAACGGCCGACCAGACGTCGCCGATGTTGCCGAAGAAGTTGCCCACGCCGGTGCGCACGGTCTCGGGCACCGTGGCCACATAGGCCTCGGCCACCGGCTTCACGATCGCCTTGTCGAGCCGGTCGTTGAAGCGGTAGACGGCGCGGTTGCTGCGCTCGAACGGGTCGGCGGTCGACGCCCGGGAGGTGGCGGGCTCGGCGCCGTCGCCGGCCTCGGGCACCGCTTGCGCCCACAGCGGCGTGGCGCACAGTCCCAGCACCAGGAGCAGCGTGGGCGCCTTCATTTCTTGTCCCCGTCGCCCGCCTCGGCGGCCTTGTTGAACATGAACTGGCCGATCAGGTTCTCGAGCACCACCGCCGATTGCGTCTGGCGGATGACATCGCCCGCGACCAGATTCTTCTCGTCAGCGCCCGGCTCGATACCGATGTACTGGTCACCCAGCAGGCCGGCGGTGAGGATCTTGGCTGATGAATCCTTGGGAAAGTCGACACCGCGGTTCACCTCCAGAGTGACCACGCCCTGGTAGGTCTTGGGATCGAGCACGATGGCGGTGACGCGGCCAACATTGACGCCGGCCGACCGCACCGGTGCGCGCACCTTCAGGCCGCCGATGTTGTCGAAGCGGGCCTGCAGACGATAGGTGTCGCCGCCGCTGGCGAAGCTGCCCAGATTGGCCGCCTTCAGTGCCAGGAACACCAGCGCCAGCGCGCCCAGCGCGACAAACAGGCCGACGAGAACTTCAATGCTTTTCTTGTTCATCAGGGGATCTCCCGTGTCCGTTCAGGGGGTGGAGAACATCAGCGCGGTGAGGATGAAGTCCATCGCCAGCACCCCCAGCGAGGCATTCACCACGGTGCGTGTGGTGGCGTAGGCCACGCCCTCGGGCGTGGCTTCGGTCTCGTAGCCCTGGTAGAGCGCGACGGTGGTGCAGATCACGCCGAAGACGAAGGACTTGACGATGCCGTTGCCGACATCACGCCAGACATCCACCCGGTCCTGCATGATCGACCAGAAATTCCCGGCGTCCACACCGATCAGCATCACCGCCACCACGTAGGCGCCCAGGATGCCGATGGCCGAGAACAGCGCGGCCAGCAGCGGCATGGCGACGATGCCGCCGATGAAGCGTGGCGCCAGCACGCGCTGGCGCGGGTCGATGGCCATCAACTCCATCGCGGCGATCTGCTCGCCGGCCTTCATCAGGCCGATCTCGGCAGTCAGCGAGGTGCCGGCACGGCCGGCAAACAGCAGCGCGGTGACCACCGGACCCAGTTCTCGCACCAGCGCCAAGTTGACGATCAGGCCCAGCGACTCGGCTGCGCCATAGGTGACCAGCGCGTAGTACATCTGCAGCGCCAGCACGAAACCCACCGCCAGCCCCGAGGCCAGGATGATGACCAGCGAGCGGTTGCCGATGGCATGGATCTGCTGCACCACCAGGCCGAAGCGGCGCAGCGCAGCCGGCAGGGCCTTGAGCAGTTCGAAGGAGAAGATCGCCGCGTGGCCGTAGCCGGCCAATTGCGCCAGCGTGCGCTGACCCAGGGTCTGCAAGGCCTTCATGCGTGGCCTCCCAGGCCGAAATCCTCGGCCACCGGCGGCGCCGGGTAATGGAACTTGATCGGGCCGTCGGGTTCGCCTCGCACGAACTGGCGCACCTCCGGCTCGGTGGAGTCCATCAGCTCCTTGGGCGTGCCCTGGGCGACGATGCGTCCGCCCGGGCCCATCAGCACCACCCAGTCGCTGATCGCCATGCACTCGGGCACGTCGTGCGAGATCAGCAGCGTGGTGGCGCCGGTGACATCGGTCAGCGTGCGGATCAGCTGGGCGGCCACGCCCATCGAGATCAGGTCCAGGCCGGCGAAGGGCTCGTCGTACATGATCAGCTCGGGGTCCAGCGCGATCGCACGGGCCAGCGCGATGCGCCGCGCCATGCCGCCCGAGACTTCGCTGATCTTCAGCGGCGCGGCGCCGCGCAGGCCCACGGCGTTGAGCTTCATCAGCACAATGTCGCGGATCAGCGGCTCGGGCAGGTCGGTCATCTCGCGCAGCGGGAAGGCCACGTTGTCAAAGACCGTCAGGTCAGTGAACAGCGCACCGAACTGGAACAGCATGCCCAGGCGGCGACGCAGCCGGTAGAGCTGTTCCTTGTTGCGGGTGTCGATCACCTCGCCGTCAAACACCACTCGCCCCTGGCTGGCCGCATGCACGCCGCCGATCAGGCGCAGCAGCGTGGTCTTGCCGCAGCCCGAGTTGCCCAGCACCGAGGTGACCTGGCCGCGGCCGAAGACCAGGGACACATCGTTCAGGATGGTGCGCTGGCTGTCGTAGCCAAAGGTGACGTGATCGATCTCGATGAAGGGGTCGCGGTCCATGCGGTCTCAGGGATGACCCGAAGATTGTCGCATGGGGGTGCAAGACCCCATGGTGGCTTTGCCTGGCTTCACACGGGCGTCACGGAGGATGGTCGCGCATACGACAACGGCCGGGCATCTGCCCGGCCGTTGTGCTGGGGCAGCGACGGGTCAGCGCGGCAGGCTGCTGGCGCCCATCAGGAACTCATCGACCGCGCGGGCGGCCTGGCGGCCCTCGCGGATCGCCCAGACCACCAGCGACTGGCCGCGGCGCACGTCGCCGGCAGCGAAGACCTTGGGCACATTGGTGGCGTAGCCGCCCAGCGCATCGGTGCCGGCCTTGGCGTTGCCGCGGGCGTCCTTGTCGACGCCAAAGCCCTCCAGCAGCGTGGCCACCGGGTTGGTGAAGCCCATGGCCAGCAGCACCAGGTCGGCCTTCCAGGACTTCTCGGTGCCGGGCACTTCGACCAGCTTGCCGTCCTTGAACTCGACGTTGACGGTGACCAGGCCGTTGACCTTGCCCTTGTCGCCGGTGAAGGTCTTGGTGGAGATCGCGAACTCGCGCTGGCAGCCTTCCTCGTGGCTGGAGCTGGTGCGCAGCTTGATCGGCCAGTAGGGCCAGACCAGCGGCTTGTTCTCCTGCTCGGGCGGCATGGGCATCACCTCGAACTGGGTGACGCTGGCGGCGCCATGGCGGTTGGAGGTGCCCACGCAGTCGCTGCCGGTGTCACCGCCACCGATGACAATGACGTGCTTGCCGTCGGCGCGCAACTGGTTCTTCAGCTTGTCGCCAGCGTTGACCTTGTTCTGCTGCGGCAGGAACTCCATGGCGAAGTGCACGCCGTCCAGATCGCGGCCAGGCACCGGCAGGTCGCGGCTCTGTTCGGCGCCGCCGGTGATCAGCACGGGGTCGAACTCGGCCTTGAGCTGCTCGGGGCTGACGCTGGTCTTGGCCCAGTTGGTGACTTTGGAGTCCTGG
>JAFLDI010000380.1 GCA_017302485.1 Burkholderiales bacterium
TCCAAGCCCAGACCAGCCGGCAGGCCGAGCTGGGGGCCCGCTGGCGCGCCCAGGCCTGGCAGCTCGATGCCACGCTGTTCCACACCCGGGTCGACGACGAACTGAGCACTGCCACCAACGCGGGTGGTCGCTCGAGCTTCCAGAACGTGGGTCGCACGCGGCGCCAAGGTGTGGAGCTGTCGGCCGCCTGGCGGCCGACCAGCGGCTGGCGCGCTGCCACCGCACTGACCTGGTTGGATGCGATCTACCTGGACGCCTTCAAGACCTGCGCCGGGACGCCCTGCACGGAGCCCACCGCCGACGTGGCCGCCGGCAACCGTGTGGCCGGCGCGCCGCGCAGCACCGGTTTTGCCGAGGTGGCCTGGCGTGATGCACAGTGGGGCGAGATCGGCCTGGAGGCGCGTGGCGCCGGCAGCGTGGCGGTGAATGACCGCAACACCGATGTCGCCGGCGGCTATGGCGTGCTGGCCCTGCGCTGGCGCAAGGCCTACATTCTGGGCAGTGGCACCCAGCTTGAGCTGCTGGCACGCGTCGACAACCTGGCCGACCGACGCTATGCCGGCAGCGTGATCGTCAACGACGGCAATGGCCGCTTCTTCGAGCCCGGCGCACCGCGCAGCGTCCTGCTGGGCGTGCGCGTGGGCCTGGGACGCTGAGCATGCTGCGCCGCCGCGACTGCCTGCGTTCCTGGGTGCTGCTGGCGGCGCCCTTGAGCGCGCTGGCTGACGAGTTCGACGGCGACCCCTACCGTTCGCATGTCTGGATCGACATGCGACGCGAGTTTCTCGGCAGCGGCCGCGTCATCTACGACCAGCGTGTTCAGGTGCAGGCACCGGCCTTCGCCGAGGACCCGATGAACGTGCCGGTGAGCGTCAAGGTCGACCCGGCGCTGGGCACGGTGACGCAGATCCTGGTGCTGGTCGATCGCAATCCAATCAAACGGGTGGTGGCCTTCGAGCCGATGAACGCGTTGCCCAGCATCGCGCTGCGATTCAAGCTGGAGCAGGCCTCGCCGATCCGCGCCGCGGCGCGCACGGCCGATGGTGTGTGGCATGTGGGCGGCGCGCTGATCGACTCGGCCGGTGGCGGCTGCACGGTCAGTGGCGACAGCCGCAAGGACGGCAGCTGGTCGCGCACGCTGGGTGAGCTCAGTGGGCGCGTCTTCGCGTTGCCTGGTGAGGGCTCCGCGTCACCGGTGGCACGGCTGCGCCTGCGTGTGATGCACCCGATGGACACCGGCCTGGTGGGCGGCATCCCGGCCTTCTTCGTCAACCGACTGTCGGTGCAGGACGGACGCGGGCGCGAGCTGGCACGGCTGCAGGCCTTCGAGCCGGTCAGCGAGAACCCGGTGTTCAGCCTGGACTTCCGCAGCCCGCCCGAGGGTGGTGTGCGCATTGTCGGCGCCGACAACAACGGCAACCGCATCGACGGGCGGCTCGAATGAAGTGGCCTGATCTGCACACGCCGCTGGGCGCCTTGCTGTTGGCCTGCGCGCTGGTGGCACTGGCCGCATTGCCCTCCTGCGTACAGGCCGCGCCCGATGTGGCCGCGCTGGATTACCGGCTGCAGGCGCGTGCGCTGGCGCCCGGCGTGTGGGTGGTGGAGGGCGCCAATGATGACTTCAGCGTGGCCAATGGCTGCAACATCATCAACACCGGCTTCATCGCCACCGGTACGGGTGTGGTGGTCATCAATACCGGGCCCAGCCGGCTGTACGGCGAGCAGTTGCGCGCCTTGATCGCCCGCACCACGGCCGAGCCGGTGGTGCAGGTGCTGCAGCTCAACCTGCACCCTGACTATTTCCTGGGCCACCAGGCCTTTGCCGATGTGCCGCGCCGCGCCACCGCCACCACGCGGGCCGGCGTGGCGCGCGAGGCGGCCTCGTACGAGAACAATCTCTATCGCCTGTGTGGCGACTGGATGAAAGGCACGCAGACGCTGGCGCCCGACACCGAGCTGACGGTGCCGCCAGAGGGTCTGCGCTGGCGCGTGGGCACGCGCGAGTTCGAGTTGCGCGAGTGGCGCGGACACACCGACTCGGACCTGGTGCTGTTCGATCGCGCCAGCGGCGTGGCCTTCGTCGGCGGGCTGGTGTTTGCCGACCGTGTGCCCACCACGCCGCACGCCCGGGTGCCTGAGTGGCTGGCCAGCCTGGATGCGCTGCAGGCCCAGGGCCCCCGCAGCGTCGTGCCCAGCCATGGGCCGGTGCATGAAGGCACCCGCGGCATGCAGCAGACCCGGCGCTTCCTGCAGTGGCTGGACGGCCACTTCCGCGCAGCGGCGCAGCAGGGCTGGGAGATGAACGAGTTGCTGCGTGCGCCGGTGCCCGAGGAGTTCCGCGCCTGGGCGGCCTTCCGGACCGAGTACGTGCGCAATGTGGCGCACCTGTATCCGCGCTACGAGCGCGAGGCGCTCGCTGCGGCGAGTCGCCGCTGATCAGCCCTTGCCGGCTGGCTGATGGACGACCCGCGGGTCCTTGGGCACGCGGAACTGCCACCACGGCAGCGCCCGCGTCAGCGACAGTACCTCGCCCGACGCATGCAGCGCGTAGCCGGGCAGGGCGTCGATCTCGGCCCGCCAGCGTGCACCGGCCAGCGCCTCGCACAGATGGCGAACGGCCGGCTGCTCCAGGGTGTCCTTCAGGCAGACCAGAAAGTAGTCTTCCTCGACCAGCGGCACCAGGTCCAGGCCGAACTGCTCCGCCGCCGCGGCAATGCCCACGCCGGCATCGCACAGCCCGCTGGCGATGGCTGCGGCCGCCGCCAGATGGCTGTCCTCCACCGCTTCGCCCGTCTGCAGCGCGGTGCTGGGCGGCAGGTCCTGGCGGGCCAGCAGGTGGTCGGTCAACAGGCGGGTGCCCGAGCCGGCCTGGCGGTTGACGAAGCGTACACCTGGGCGGGTCAGGTCGGGCAGGCCGCGCAGGTCCAGCGGATTGCCGCGCGCCACCATCAGGCCCTGGGTGCGGCGGGTGCAACCGATCAGCTTGTGTCGTCCTGGCCGCAGCAGTGGCTTGAGCGCCTGGGCGAACAGGTTGTGCGCGTTGTCCAGTGGTGGAACATGGAAACCGGCCACGGTGCAGCGGCCCTCGGCCAGGGCGCGCAGTGCGTCCATGCTGCCCACGAAGCGCAAGTCGATATGCAGGCGGTGGTGCTCGGACGCGACCTCTCGCAGCGCCGGCAGTGCCAGGTCGTGGCTGGCGTAGATGGTCAGCACCTGGTGACTGCCTTCCAGGGCCTCTGCCAGCACGCGCTCCAGCTCGGCGCGCAGGGCCTCGATGTGGGGCGTCATGCGGGTGCGGGCGCGGGCCTCGGCCCACAGCAGGCGTTCGGCAAAGGGGGTCAGGCGCGCCGGCTGACCCTTGGTCCAGGTCACCAAGGGTTCGCCGATGGTGGTCTCCCATTGCTTGAGCGCGCCCCAGGTGTGGCGATAGGACGCGCCCATTGCGGTGGCCGCATGCTGGATCGAACCGTGCTGGCGCAGGGCCGAGAGCAGGTCGAACAGCGGATTCTGGATGTCGGCGCCACGCTGACCGTCGGCCTGAAAGCTGTACTGAAGGTGGACGCCGCGGGTCTTCATGGAGTGATCAGATGCAGGCAGCAACGATAGCGCAGGGCATTGCTCCTGTCCGGGACGGCGTCGACAATCGGGCGATGTCCATGCCATCCCCTGAACGCCTGCGCGCCTGGCTGGGCGCGCTGGAGACCGGCCTGCTCGAGCGCGAGCTGGCGGTGCGCGCCGCACTGCTGGCTG
>JAFLDI010000381.1 GCA_017302485.1 Burkholderiales bacterium
GCCAGTCGCCAATGGTGGCGCTGATCACCGCTTGCGGCGCGGCGCCGCGCAGCTGGCTCACGATGGGCGCGATCTGCGCCGGGTCCAGGCCACCCAGCGCGCCACGCGCTGGCTCCTTGAGGTCGATGAAGGGCACGCCGGCCTCGGCCGCCAGTCGGGCCTCGGCAGCATCGCGCACGCTGACCAGCACACGTGTCATGCCGGGCTCCGGGTGCGGTGGGCGGCAATGGCCGCGCGCAGCCAGCCCCAGGCCTCCAGCTCTTCGGGCGACGCGGTCTTGTCGATGGCGATCTGCAGATAGGCCATCTCGCTGTCGATCTTCTCGGGCGGCAGCAGCCGCAGGCGGCTGACCAGCACCGCGCCTTCGAGCACCGCCGCCTGGGCACGGTTCAGGCCCAGAAAGGGCGCGTGCTCGGCCGTGTGCACCGCGTGCAGTGTCAGCACCGGCCGCTGCGGGTCGTCGCTGACCGACTCGAGCTGCAGCTCCAGATGGCGCAACGCCGCCTGCAGGCGCACGCCGCACAGGCGCTCCATCGGGCTCACCGGCCAGTCGCGTCGGCCCGTGATGCAACCGGCGAAGACGCGGGTGTCGGTGAGGACATTGAGCCCGGCCACGCCGGTGGCCAGGATGTTGTCCAGCGTGGTCGAGGGCTTGAAGGGCATCAGCAGCACTCGGTCATCGGCGCGGTAGCGCACGCCCATGGGCGCCAGGTGCGGGCGGCCGGCGGCGTCGGTGGTGCTGACGACGCACTCGTGGATCAGTTCAGGCATCGGTGTCGCGCGTCACCCGGGTGGGCCCGGGGGCGCATTGTTCATTGTCGACGGTGGGCTGCCAGGCCACACCCCAATCCAGGGGACGGTCCTGCACATAGCGCTTGCCCAGCTGGAAGGCGATCTCGGCGCGGGCCAGCTCCACGCCCATGTAGAAAGCGTGGCCGCCGTCGCCCTGCAGGCCCAGTTGCGGCCACAGCGCGAAGGCCTCGGTGGACTCGCGCAAGCCATCGCGGTTGTAGACGTGCAGGCCGCGCTGGCTGACCTGGATGCGGAAGTTGGGGTCGCGCACCTGGGCTGCGGTGGCCGCAATCTCCTCGGGGCTGTCAGGCCAGGGGTGGCGATCGTGCACCGTGGCCAGCAGCGGACTCAGGCCCTTGGGCAGCGCCGGCAGGGTGGTGGCGGCGTGCATGATGCGACGCGCCGCATCGACCTCGCGCACAGCGCGCCGCGCATGCAGGCTGACCTGGGTGGTCAGCACCGCGGCCACGTCCAGCTCGGCACAGATGCCCAGCAGCAGCGCGTGCAGGCCGCTGGTGTCGGCCTCGGTGAGTTCGCTGAGGTTGCCGGTGCCCATCATGATGGCCACATCGGGGTGGCGCTGGCGCAGCGCGTGGTAGCGCACGATGGAGGCGGTGAAGCCATAGGGAATGGGGTCGAGGATGGGGTCGGCCAGGAAAGGACGACCGCGCTCACGCATGCCGGCGATGGCGGCATCCAGGCTGTCGCTGTCGCCCGGCTCGCGCGGGATCAGGACGGGCGTGGACGCCACCTCGTCGGCGACCCACAGCGTGTCGGCCTTCAGGCTCAGCAGATAGTCGGCGCCAGCGCGGCCGCCGATGAGCAACTCGTCGGTGTCCTGGCTGTCGACGCTGACCTGCCAGCCCTCGGCCTTCAGCGCCTGCACCGACTCGCCCAGGTGCCCGAACGGCGTGGCGGGCAGGCCGCCCAGGTCGATCACGTCGGCGCCGTCGGCCACCAGGGCGCGGGCGCGCTCGACGATCTCGGCCACGCCCAGGCGCGGCGCGTCGGTGATCTCGGCAAAGATGCGGGTGCGGTGCTGCGACAGGTCCACCGCCTGGGCGGCGCGCCTGAAGTGCTGTGGCAGGTCCTTGAGCTCATCGGGCCCACGCTGCACCGGCACGCCGAAGTGCGCCGTCAGGGCCTCGACATCGCCGCGGCAACGGCCCGGCACCAGGATGCGCTGGGCCCCCGGCAGCGGCGCCGGCAGGCGGCGGCGGATCATGTCGGCGGTCATCAGTGCCGCCACCTGCACGCCCACGTCGCGCGTCTCCCAGGTGAAAGGGCGCTCGCCCTCGGTGCTGTTCAAAGACTGCAGCACCCGCTGCAGCGAGGCCTCAGCCAGGTGGCCAGTCAGGAAGACGATGTGTTCCACGCGAGATGCAATTCAGCCAGACGCCGGGTCAGCGCCTGCTCCAGTTCGTTCGGTGAGCAGACCACCAGCGCGTGGTCGACGCCGCGCAGGCGCTCGACATTGTCCAGCTCGATGCGCCGCGGCCGCAGAGTGACCCAGTCATGGGGCGCCTTGGTGACCACCACCGGCTCGGTATCGCAAGCAAACACGATGCCGGGAATGCCCAGCTTGCCGGCTTGCGCGAACATGTTGGTGGGCAGCGTGTCGCTCAGGCCGAAGGCGCATTTGGCCACGGTGTTGCTGGTGGCCGGTGCCACCACCACCGTGTGGTAGACGTCGGTGTAGAGCGCGCCCACCGGCACGGCGCTGGCGGTCTTGTCGCGGAACAGCTTGTGACGCTGGCGCAGCGCGTCGAGCGAGTAGCCGTAGATCGGCAGAACCTCTTCGGCGGCGGCCGACAGGAACAGGTCGCACTGCGGAAGCTGCGCGGCCAGGGCCATCGACTCTTCCAGGAAGTGCCCCGAGCCGGTGACGCACCAGGCAAAGCGCGACCGCTTGGGGGCGTCCTCCAGACCCGCCGTCTCGTCGATGGCGTCGATGCGTTCGCGGCCTTCAGCCGGGATGGGAGATCCGGATGTGGAGCTTGTGGAGCTTGCGGTAAAGGGTGTTGCGGCTGACATCGAGCGCCTTGGCGACGTTGCTGACGTTCCAGCGATGATGCTCCAGCAACTGCAGCAGCACCTGGCGTTCGTTGGCCTGGATCGGGTTGAGGCGGGGGAGCTCATCGGCCCCGTCCTCGGCGACCACCACCGGCACAGCCGGCTGGGCGGGTGCCGGCTCGGCGGCCGTCGAAGCACGCGCGGCACGCAGGCTGGGCAGGTGCTCGAGACCGATCTGCTGGGCATCGGACAGCGCCACCGCCGAGCGCAGCACATGGCGCAGCTGGCGCACATTGCCTGGCCAGGGGTGGTTCAGCAGCAGGCGCTCGGCCTCGGGGCTGAGGCTGCACTCGGTGCCGCCCTCGGCCTGCAGCAGGTTGCGGATCAGCTCGCGCTTGTCACTGCGCTCGCGCAGCGGCGGCAGGTCCAGCTCGACACCGGCCAGACGGTAGTACAGGTCCTCGCGGAAGCGGCCCTCGTCGACCAGGGCCAGCAGATTGCGGTGGCTGGCGCTGATCAGCTGGAAGTTGACGTCGTGGACTTCCTCTGTGCCCAGCGGCGTGACCTGGCGCTCCTCCAGCACCCGCAGCAGCCGGGCCTGCAGGTCCAGCGGCATGTCGCCGATCTCGTCGAGGAACAGCGTGCCGCCGTCGGCTTGCAGGATCTTGCCGCGCCGGCCGGTGCGTTGCGCACCGGTGAAGGCGCCGGCGCGGTAGCCGAACAGCTCGGCCTCGATCAGGCTCTCGGGGAGGCTGGCGCAGTTGATGGCCACAAAGGCGCCACCGCTGTGCGGACTGGCCTCATGCACGGCGCGGGCAAAGACTTCCTTGCCGGAGCCGGTCTCGCCGCACAGCAGGATGGGCGTCTGGCGGGCGATCACGCGGCGCGCAGTGCCCAGTTGCTGGGCCAGTTGCGGGTCAGCGAAGGTGGAGACGCCGCCGCT
>JAFLDI010000382.1 GCA_017302485.1 Burkholderiales bacterium
GGTGGGCCAGCAGGGCCAGCGTCAGGCCGGCGGGGCCGGCGCCGACGATGGCCAGGCGCAGTGCGTGTTCTGCGGGAGCGTTCATGGCGCGTATTATTTGCCCGGCCGGCAGACGGTCCGGCGTTGCCTTGGAGGGAATCGACACCATGGGCCTGATGGATTTCATCAAGAAACAGTTCATCGACATCCTTGAGTGGACCGAGTCGGGCGATGGCGTGCTCGCCTGGCGCTACCCCATGGCCGACAATGAGATCCAGTACGGCGGCTCGCTGACGGTGCGCGAGAGCCAGATGGCGGTCTTCGTCAACGAGGGCCAGGTGGCCGACGTCTTCGGCCCCGGCATGCACAAGCTGACCACGCAGACGCTGCCGGTGCTGACCTACCTGAAGAACTGGGACAAGCTGTTCGAGAGCCCGTTCAAGAGCGACGTCTACTTCTTCAGCACCCGCCAGCAGGTCGACCAGCGCTGGGGCACGGCGCAGCCGGTCACGATCCGCGACAAGGACTTCGGCGCGGTGCGCCTGCGCGCCTTCGGCAACTACGCCTACCGCATCGCCGACCCCAAGAAGTTCCACACCGAGATCTCCGGCACCCGCGACCGCTACACGGCCGAGGACCTGGACGGCCAACTGCGCGGCCTGATGCTGCAGCACATCTCGGACGCGGTGGCCGCGTCGGGCATCGCCTTCCTGGACCTGGCGGCCAACCAGGTCGAGTTCGCCAAGCAGCTGCAGGCGGCCACTGCGCCGTCCTTCGAGGCGATCGGCCTGAAGCTCGAGTCGGTGACCCTGCAAAGCGTGTCGCTGCCCGAGGAGCTGCAGAAGATCCTCGACCAGAAGATCGGCATGGGCATGGTCGGCCAGGACATGGGCGCCTTCATGCAGTACCAGACCGCCCAGGCCATCCCCAAGCTGGCCGAGGGTGTGGGCCAGGGTGGCGGCATCGCTGGTGACGCCATGGGCCTGGGTGCCGGCGTGGCGCTGGGCCAGGCGCTGGCGCAGCAGCTGGGACGCGGCCTGCAGGCGCCGCCCGACCAGGTCTCTGCACCGGTGGCGGCCGCGGCGGCGCCGGCGATGTCGGCCGACGAGGTCATGGCGACAATCGAGAAGCTGGCCGAGCTCAAGGCCAAGGGCATCCTCACCGAGGACGAGTTCGCCAGCAAGAAGGCGGAACTGCTGAAGAAACTCTGACCCGGCTGGTTTGACGACTCCCGCCTCCCCGCCGCCGGCGCCGCAGCGCCGCTGGCAGGCCCTGTGCCCCGGCTGCGGTGCGCCGGTCGAGTTCGCATCGGCCGCGTCGGCCAGCGCCGTCTGCAGCTTCTGCCGCAGCACCCTGGTGCGCGACGGCGAGGCGTTGCGCCGCATCGGCGTGGTCTCGGAGCTGTTCAACGACCACAGCCCGCTGCAGCTGGGCGCCAGCGGCCGCTACCACGGCGAGCCCTTCACGCTGGTGGGTCGGCTGCAGTACCGCTACGCCGACGGCACCTGGAACGAGTGGCACGCGCTGTTCGAGGGCGAGGCCGGCAAGTCGGCCTGGCTCAGCGAGGACAACGGCGCCTATGTGATGGCCTTCGACCAGCCGGCGCTGCAACCGCCGCCGGCCTGGACCGACCTGAGCGTGGGCCAGCGGGTGCTGATCAGTGGCGATGCGTGGCGCGTGGCCTCGCGCATCCAGGCCTCGCTGATCGCCGCCGAGGGCGAGCTGCCGCGGCCGCCACGCCTGGAAGGCAGCTTTCCGGTGGCGGATCTGCGGCTGGAGAACGGCTCGGTCGGCACACTCGGCGGCCAGGTCTCGGGCCAGCCGCAGTGGTCGATCGGGCAACGCGTCGGTCTGGCCGACCTGCAGCTGCGCGGCCTGAAGGAGGGGCCTTCGCAGGCCTCGTTGCAGGGCCGCACGCTGGCCTGCCCGAGTTGCGGCGCCAACGTGGTGCTGAACCTGGGTACCACGCAGTCGGTGACCTGCGGTCAGTGCAAGTCGGTGATCGACGTGTCGGCCGGCGTCGGTGGCGACCTGGCGCACTACCAGCAGGCCAACAGCGGCGCCAGCGGCCGCGGGCCCGGGATCCCGCTGGGCACCCGCGGGCGCCTGGCGGTGGACGGTGCGACGCCGATCGACTGGCAGGTGGTGGGCTTCCAGGAGCGCTGCAGCCTGCCCGAGGACGACGAGGACGACCGCGAGTTCTGGCGCGAGTATCTGCTTTACAACCGGCAGGAGGGCTTTGCCTTCCTGTCCGACACCTCCAGCGGCTGGAGCGTGGTGCGGCCGATCACCGGCGTGCCCGAGATGCGCCTGAGCGAGGTGGCCTGGCAGGGCCGCAGCTACTGGCGCACCGAGGCGCCCTACCGCGCCACCACCACCTGGGTGCTGGGCGAGTTCTACTGGCAGGTGCGCCAGGGCGAGTCGCTCGAGGTCACCGACTACCGCGAGCGCGATGGCGAGGGCGTGCTGGCCAGCGAGCAGTCCGACACCGAGCTGGTCTGGTCGGCCGGCCGTCGGCTGAAGGGCGCCGAGGTCAACGCCGCGTTCGGCCTGGCCGGGCCTTCGCCGAGCCAGGTCTCAGGTGGCGCGACTCGGCCGGAGGCCGTGACCAGCCTGGGCAGCCGCATCAGCCACGGCCTGATCGTGTTGGTGGTGGTGATCGTCGTGATGCTGCTGCTGGCCCGCTGCGACGGCAGCGACAGCGCCTGCGACGCCCAGCGACAGACCTTCGGCGAGTCCAGCGCCGAGTACCAGCAATGCCTGCGCAACCAGCGCAGCAGCGGCGGCTATTCCAGCGGGGGCGGCTCGTTCGGCGGCTTCTCCAGCGGCGGCAGCCACAAGTGAAGGAGAAGACCGATGGAACTTGATGCCCTGAAACCGGCGGTGATGCTGGCCTCGGTGGTCTATGCCGTGATCGGCGTGGCCGTGCTGTGGCTGGCCTTCGTGGTGATCGACAAGCTCACGCCCTACCAGTTGTGGGAGGAGATCGTCGAGAAGAAGAACCTGGCGCTGGCGGTGATGGTGGGGGCGATGTTCATCGCCATCGGCCTGATCGTCGCCGCCGCCATCCACGGCTAGTGTCCGCGGACCGCGCCCCGGCGCGCATCGAGCCGGCCGAGCTGCTGCTGCTGGCCTCGGTCTTCGTCGTCGCCGCCTGCGGTCTGGTCTATGAGCTGGCCGCCGGCGCGCTGGCCAGCTACCTGCTGGGCGACTCGGTGCTGCAGTTCAGCACCGTGATCGGTGCCTACCTGTTCGCCATGGGCGTGGGCAGCTGGCTGAGCCGCTTCATCGAGCGCGAGCTGGTGGCGGTGTTCCTGCGCGTGGAGCTGCTGGTGGGGGCGATCGGCGGCTGCATGCCGGCTGCGCTGTTCGTCGCCCATTCCAGCCTGCCCGCCGGCGCGGCCACCGAGTTCAGGGTGCTGCTGTACGCGCTGGTGGGCGTGATCGGCGTGCTGGTGGGGCTGGAGATCCCGCTGGTGATGCGCCTGCTCAAGCGCCAGTTCAGCGAGCGCTATGTGCTGAGGGATCTGGTCTCCCAGGTGCTGACCTTCGACTACCTGGGCGCGCTGGTGGTGGCGGTGGCCTTTCCGCTGCTGATGGTGCCGCACCTGGGGCTGATCCGCACGGGGCTGTTCTTCGGCCTGCTCAACGCTGCGGTGGCGGTCTGGGCGCTCTGGCTGTTCCGCGCCGAGCTGCCGCACTGGCGCCGCGCGGCGCTGGCC
>JAFLDI010000383.1 GCA_017302485.1 Burkholderiales bacterium
GTCCCCGGGCTGCGGCCACCGCCAGCGCCGGCAGGCTGAGCAGGCCCATGCCAGCGCCCGCGAACTCGCCGTGCAGGCAGTCGCCCTTGGCGGCACGCTGGATACCCTGCCCGAGCGCCTCATCACTGCGCTGCAGTCCGTCACCCATGGCCTGCGCCGCGCGTTCCGAGAGCAAGGGGCGCTGTGCCATGGTGCGAAGCGCCTGTCGGCTGGCCGGATGGTCCAGCAGCGACGGCCTGGATTGCGATGCTGCCGACGCGGGTGGCTGCGGCGGCTCCACCGCGGCGTCGACCAGCCGCAAGCTGATGTCCTGCTGCCCGATCGACGGCGGCGGCGCCATCGACGGTGCGGCGTGTGGCGCCGGCGCCTTCCCTTGCGCGGGCCGACCGGCCGTGCGTGCAGGACGCGGAGGCAGCGAAGGCAGCGGCGGCAGCGCCACCCACTGCAGGGCGGGCACAGCCACCGGCTGCGGTGGTCTGCGCCAGAGCTGCAACTGCAGCCCCAGGAACAGCACTGCGTGCAGCAGCGCCACCACGACCAGAGCGAGCCAGCGGCCCTCAGTGCGGCGCATCGGGCTCCCAGCTCAGCAGGTCACCGGGTTGGCAGTCCAGTGCACGGCAGATGGCTTCCAGCGTGTCGAAACGCACGCCGCGGACCTTGCCCGACTTCAACAGCGAGATGTTCTGCTCGGTGATGCCCACCAACTCGGCCAGCTCGCGCGAGCGCATCTTGCGGCGCGCCAGCATCACATCCAGGTGAACGATGATGGGCATCAGACGAAGGCCTCGATCTCCCGGGCCTGACGGGCGGCCTCGGTCATCACCCGGCCCAGGGCCACAAAGACCAGCGCACTCATCAGCAGCGCATAGTCGTTGCTGCCCAGGGTGAGGGCGATCAGTCGCTGGCCCGGCGGGTTGTCCCACGAGGCCGCCACCGACGCCAGGGTGGTGCTCAGCGGCTGGGCTGCGGCCAGCACGGTCATGGCCCAACCGAATCGGCGCAGGCTGGCCAGCGGCAGGGGGCCGAAGACGTCGCCGTTGCGGTAGGCGCCGAACAGCCGCCACAGCTGGCCCAGCGCCAGCAGCGCCGCCGCCACTGGCAGCAGCGTGACCAGCGCCAGCCGCCAGCGCACGGCCGGCGTGATGCCGCCCCTGGCCATCTCCAGCAGGTGTCCTCCGAAGAGGCCCTGCAGGGGGTCCAGGGAGTCGCCTTGGCCCAGGGCGATCCACGGCGGCAATGCCGCCAGGGCACCCATGCCGATCAGGGCCAGCAGACGGACCGCCCGGGACAGGCCGCGAAGCCGGCCGGCGAGTTCAGGGCGGGGGGAGGGTGAGGGGGTTCCATTGTCCATGGAATTAATGTAAAACGATAAAACATGAACGTCAAACAATCAATCCTCGCGCGCCTTTGCGTCGCCATGCTCGTCACCTGGCTGGCGGGTTGCAGCAAGATCCCACTGTCCAGCCTGTGGGCCCTCAAGGACCTGAAGCTGGCCGAGCTGGACGCAGCGGCACTGCGCACGGTGATCTACCTGCCCGAGGGCGTCGGCCTGCGCGACGGCGGCCTGGCGGTGAACATCAAGGTGGCGCGTGGCCAGGGCCATGCGCAGGAGCGTGAGCTGAAGCTGCTGCTCACGCCTTTGCAGGGCGCGGCGGCGGTCCATGCGCAGTCGGCGCCGCGCGCTGGTGGGCGCTGGTGGGTCCTGGGTCTGTCGGCTGCCGAGCAGGCGCGCCTGGCCGATCTGCGCCGGGAGATCGACACCTGGCGCGCTGCCGATGGTCCGCAGGCCAAGCGCCAGCTGTCGCTGGCCGCGGAGCTCCACAGCTGCCAGCTGGGTGCGGCGGGTCGGGTGCCCGGCGAGGTGGACATCGACGCCTGGGTGCGCTGGAAGGCGGGGCAGGAGGACGTGCGCCTGCTTGATGGTGCCACCCTGGCCGATCTGATGCCCGACGGCGAGCGCCGGCCGCTGCAGCGCTGCTGAATCCCCGGGCCGGTCGGCCGGCGTGGCCATCTGCGGCACACTCAGCGTTGTTGCAGCACCGAGCCTTCCGACATGAAGCTTCTCTCCCTCGGCCAGAGCGATCTGCAGGTCACCCCGATCTGCCTGGGTACCATGACCTTTGGCGAGCAGGTCGGCACCGACCTGGCCCACGCCCTCCTGGACCGCGCACTGGCGCGCGGCATCAATTTTCTCGACACCGCCGAGATGTACTCGGTGCCTCCCAGGCGCGAGACCTTCGGCGCCACTGAGACCATCCTGGGGCAGTGGTTCGCCAAGCGCCCCGAGGTGCGCCGCCAGGTGGTGCTGGCCACCAAGGTGGCCGGGCCCAGCCGCAACATGGACTGGATCCGCGGTGGTGCCCGCGACCTCCAGCCCGAGCACATCGTCCAGGCCTGCGAGGACAGCCTGCGCCGCCTGCAGACGGACGTCATCGACCTCTACCAGATCCACTGGCCCAACCGCAACGCGCCGGCCTTCGGTGCGCTCTACTACGACCCGTCCAGGGATGCCGAGCAGACCTCGATCGAGGCCCAGCTGCGCGCCATGGAGACGCTGGTGAAGGCCGGCAAGGTGCGCCATGTGGGCCTGTCCAACGAGACGCCCTGGGGTCTGATGGCCTTCCTGCGCGAGGCCGAGCGCCACGGCCTGCCCCGCGTGCAGACGGTGCAGAACCCCTATGCGCTGACCAACCGGGTGGTCGACAACGGCCTGGACGAGGTGATGAAGAAGGAATCGGTGAGCCTGCTGGCCTACTCGCCGCTGGCCTTTGGCGGCCTGAGCGGCAAGTACGACGGTCCGGGTTTCGACCCGGCACAGCCCGAGCTGGGCCGCATCGCCCGCTTCGAGAGCATGCGCAAGCAGCGCTGGGCCCGCCCCGAGGCGCTGGCCGCCGCTCGCCGCTACAACGCGCTGGCGCGCGAACACGGGCTGACGCCGGCGCAGATGGCGCTGGCCTTCTGCTACCGCAACTGGCGCGTGGCCTCCACCATCATCGGTGTCACCAGCGTGGCGCAGTTGGACGAGTGCCTGGACGCCTGGAGCGTGCAGCTCTCGCCCGAACTGCTGACCGCGATCGACCAGATCCGTTGGGAGATGCGCGACCCCGCGCAGTGACATGGCGAAGAAGGACAAGCACGTCAGCGAGACGCCGGCCACGCAGTGGCTCAAGGCGCAGGGCATCGCCTACACCGAGCATCCCTACGACTACGTTGACCATGGTGGTACCGCCGAGTCGGCGAAGCAGCTCGGCTGGGACGAGCATGCGGTGGTCAAGACTCTGGTGATGCAGGACGAGCAGGCCGAGCCGCTGATCATCCTGATGCACGGCGATCGCCAGGTCAGCACCAAGAACCTGGCGCGCGAGATCGGCGTCAAGAGCGTCGAGCCCTGCAAGCCCGAGGTGGCGCAGCGCCACAGCGGCTACCTGGTGGGCGGCACCTCGCCCTTCGGCACGCGCAAGGCGATGCGGGTGTTCGTCGAGGCCAGCGTGCTGGCCTTGCCGCGCATCCTGATCAACGGCGGCAAGCGGGGATACCTGGTGGGCATCGAGCCCGCCGTACTCAGCGGGCCGCTGGGCGCACGGGCGGTGCGCTGCGCGCTCTGAGCGCCTCAGCGCTTGCCGAACAGCACGCCGATCGCCTTGCCGATCTGCTCGCGGTTGCCGCCCAGCGCGCTGGCCAGCGTGGCCTGAGGC
>JAFLDI010000384.1 GCA_017302485.1 Burkholderiales bacterium
GCTGGTCGAGGGCACGACGATCTCCACCAAGAACGGCATGATCAAGACCGATCACATCCTGTTCATCGCCAGCGGCGCCTTTCACCTGTCCAAGCCGTCCGACCTCATCCCCGAGCTGCAGGGGCGCTTCCCGATCCGCGTCGAGCTCGAGTCGCTGTCGGTCGAGGACTTCGAGCGCATCCTCACGAGCACCGACGCCTGCCTCGTCCGCCAGTACGAGGCCTTGCTCGCCACCGACGGGGTACAGCTTGAGTTCGCTGCCGCGGGCATCCGCCGCCTGGCCGAGATCGCCTTCCAGGTGAACGAGAAGACCGAGAACATCGGTGCGCGCCGGCTCTACACCGTGATGGAGAAGCTCCTCGAGGAGCTGGCCTTCGAGGCCGGCAAGGCGGGTGAGCAGAAGGTCACCGTCGACGCGGCCTACGTGGATGGCCCCCTGGAGATGCTGGCGCAGCGGGAGGATCTGGCCCGCTACGTGTTGTAAGCCCGTAGCCGGGGGGCAGGCGCATCCTGCGCAGCATCCCCGCTTCGGGAAAACCCGGACGCCGGCCCTCAAGGGCCGGCCCTACAATCGGTCTCCCGCCGGCACCTGTCCGGAGCGTATTCTTCCGGCCATGCTGCTGCGCATCGTATCCATCCTGTTTCCGTTGTTCGCCATCACCGGAGTCGGCTTTCTGGTCGGTCGGCGTGCGCGTCCCGATCTCTCCCAGGCCAACAAGCTGAACATGGATGTGTTCGTGCCGGCGCTGGTGTTCGGGGCGCTGGCCAACAAATCCTTCCACATCACCCAGTTCCTGCCCCTGCTGGGGGCCACTTCGGCCGCAGTGGTGGGCTCCGGGCTGATCGGCTGGGCGGTGGCCCGCCTTTCCGGTGTATCGCCGCGCACCTTCGTGCCGCCGATGATGTTCAACAACTGCGGCAACCTGGGCCTGCCCCTGGCCGTGCTGGCCTTCGGCGAGCAGGCCCTGGCCCCCGCCGTGGTGATGTTCATGGTCTCGAACCTGGCGCATTTCACCTTCGGGGCCTGGCTGCTCGACCACCAGGCCCGCCTCAGCAGCGTGTGGCGGGTGCCTTCGGTGCTCGCCACCCTGGCCGGGCTGGCGGTGGGCATCGCGGGCATCGAGATCTGGGCGCCGGCCATGCTGGCGATCAAGATGCTGGGGGATATCTCCATCCCGCTGATGCTCTTTGCACTGGGCGTGCGCATCAGCGAGTCGCGCATCGGCGCGCTGGGCCTCGGCGTGTTCGGCGCGGTGGCGCGGCCGGTGATCGGGCTGGCCCTGTCGGCGCTGCTGGTCTGGCTGGTTCCGCTGCCGCCCCAGGAGCGTGCCCTGCTGATCGTCTTCGGGGCCCTGCCGCCGGCGGTGCTCAACTACATGTTCGCCGAGCGCTACCAGCAGGAGCCCGGCAAGGTGGCCTCGATGGTGCTGATCGGCAACGTGCTGGCCGTGGCCTTCCTGCCCCTGGCCCTGGCGATCGTGCTCTGAAGCTGGCCTGCGGGCCTCAGAAGTCGCCCGAGAAGCGCCCCATCTGGCGGCGGTCCCGCTTGGTCGGCCGGCCGTGCAGGTCGGAGCCGGGGGTGGCGGCGAGCTTGCGGCTCTCGCGCTGGGCCTCCCGCGCCGCGATGCTCTCCGGTGTCTCGGTGTAGAGGGTCTGGGCGACGGTGGCGCTGCCGCGTTTCTCGGCGATGCCGGTGACCACCACGCAGTACTGACTCTCGGCGATGCGGATGTCCACCCGATCGCCGATCTTCACGTCCTTGGCGGGCTTGACCCGGATTCCGTTGAGCTGGACCTTGCCGCCGTCCACGGCTTCGGTGGCAAGGGTGCGGTGCTTGAAGAAGCGGGCCGCCCACAGCCATTTGTCGAGGCGGACCTTATCGTCGGTGTCGTGTTCTTTCATTCCTTGACCGGCCGTTTGGCCAGTTTCCGTTGCAGGGTGCGACGGTGCATTTTAAGCGCACGGGCGGTCGCCGAGATGTTTCCGTCGTTCTCGGCGAGCACGCGCTGGATGTGCTCCCACTCCAGCCGGTCCACCGACATCGGGCTGCTGGGGGCGTCGTCCTCGATCACCACCTCGGTGGCGTTGAGGGCCTTGAGGATGGCGTCCACATCGGCAGGCTTGGCCAGGTACTGGGTGGCGCCGAGCTTGATCGCGTCCACCGTGGTGGTGATGCTGGCGTAGCCGGTCAGCACCAGGATGCGGCAATCGGGGTTGGCGGCGAGCAGCGGCTCGATCAGGCGCAGGCCCGAGCTGCCGGCGATGTTGAGGTCCAGCACCACGTATTCGGGTTCGTGCTGGCGGGCCAGGGCCAGGGCGGACTCTGGCTCGTGCGCGCCGAACACGACGAAGCCGCGCTGGCCGAGGGCACGGGTCAGGACCCGGTTGAAGGCGGGGTCATCATCGATGACGAGGATGTGGGGGGCGTCCTGGGAAGGCGTCATGGTCTGAGGGCGGAGAGAGGCAGGGTGAGGGTGGCGATGGTGCCGCCACCAGGGCGGTCGCTGAACTGGATCCGGCCACCGCAGCGCTCGACCGCGCCGAACGCCAGCGCATGCAGGACCTCTTCGACGAGATCTGCACACGCTTCGAACTCGACCCGGCGGCCGATCCCGGCCTGCAAGGCATCCTCGGCCGCGCGTTGCAGGGCGTGGGCTTCCACCACGCCGGCATGCTGCCGATCCACAAAGAAGTGGTCGAGCGGCTGTTCACTTCGGGCCTGCTGCGGCTCCTGTTCACCACCGAGACGTTCGCACTCGGCATCAACATGCCGGCGCGCACGGTGGTGTTCGACCTGCTGCGCAAGTTCGACGGTGTGCAGATGGACTACATGAAGAGCCGCGACTACCTGCAGATGGCCGGCCGCGCCGGCCGGCAGGGCCTCGACCGCAGCGGCCTCGTGATCTCGATCCTCGAAGACGAAGACCTGCGCGAAGCGCCGTTGTCGCGCTACCACAGCGGCAAAGTCGAACCGATCACGTCCCGGTTCAACCTGTCCTATTCGACCATCCTGAACCTGTACGACCGGCTCGGCGGCAAAGGCCTGCTCGACGCCTACGACCGCAGCTTCGCCGCCTACCAGGCAGCCACCGGCTCGGCGGCGACGCGAGCGAAGAAGCGGGCCGCAGCGCGGGCTGCGCTGCTGAGTCGGGTGCAGATCCTGCGCGAAGCCGGCTACCTCGACGACCGCACCCTGCTGCCGCGCGGCAAAGTGGCGCAGCGCATCAACGGCTACGAGATCCAGGCCACCGAACTGCTGTTCAGCGGCGTCCTGGAACGCATGGACCTGCACCAGCTGGCGGCCACGTTCACCGCCCTGATCCACCAAGAGCGACGCCGGGCCGAACTGCACGGCCACCGCCGCGAGCCCGGTCCGCTGATGCAGGAGACCACTGCGGCAGTGCGCCGCTTCGTCGCGATCGAACTGCTGCACGGCGTGCAAACCCCGCTCAAGGAGCCGGACTGGGGCATCGCCGCGGCCGTCGACAGCTGGAGCCGCGGCGGCTCGGTCGACGACCTCGAACGCTTGGCCCACACCGACGCGGGCGACGTGGTGCGCACCCTGCGCATGGCGGTCCAGATGATGCGGCAGGTGCGCCTGCAGGTGGGCAAGGGCGAAGTGCTCGCGGCCCGGCTCGAGGAAGCCGTCGTGGCCATCAACCGCGACGTGGTCGACGCCCGCCGGCAGTTCGAACTCGGCTGAGGGTGTCCCGCGCGTCGCGCGGCCCAGC
>JAFLDI010000385.1 GCA_017302485.1 Burkholderiales bacterium
GGCCGGCGCACTGGAGCCGATGCGGGCCCTGGTGGTGGCCGGTGGGCTGCTGGTTCGCCTGCCGGACAGCCAGGGCCAGTCGCGTTGGCTGGCGGGACTGCCCGCCGATGTCACGCCAGACGGCGCCCGGTTGCCCGACGGCCTGTGGTCCTGGCTGGAGGTGTGCAGCGGCGTGCCCCGCATCACGGCGGCCACCTCCGAGGCCTTCGTGCCGCAGATGGTGAACCTGGAACTGGTGGGGGGCGTGAGTTTCAAGAAGGGCTGCTACCCCGGCCAGGAGGTGGTGGCGCGCAGCCAGTACCGCGGCACGCTCAAGCGCCGGGCGCTGCTGTGGCATGGCGATCTGCCCATGGCCGCTGGCCAGGAGGTCTTCTCGGCCGCCGATCCTGGGCAACCCGCCGGCATGGTGGTGCTGGCCGCGGCTGCACCCCAAGGTGGCTGGGATGCGCTGGTCGAGACCAAGCTGGAGGCGCTGGCCTCAGCGATGCACTACGGCGGCGCCGATGGTCCGGTGCTGGTGGCCCGGCCCCTGCCCTACCCTTTGCCCACGGATGCCGCCTGAACACGCCTGCGAGCCAGGGCTGACCTGGTTCATCTACTACCGGGTCGATCCGTCGTGCGAAGCCACGGTGATCGAAGGCGCCCGCCGCCTCATCGCCCTGGCCGCTGCGAGTTGTCCGGGGCTGCACGGCCAGTTGATGCGCCGACCGGCCCATGACACCCCGGGCGGCGAACTGACGATGATGGAGATCTATCGCTTGCCGCCGACACTGGATGTGCTGGCCGTGTCCAGCCTGCGTCGCACACTGGAGGAGAGCGCCAACGCCTTGCTGGGGCCTGAACTGGCTCGCCAGCGTCATGTCGAGGTCTTCGAGCCATGTGCCTGATGGCCCTGGCCTTGGACGCTCACCGGCGCTTTCCGCTGGTGCTGGCGGCCAACCGCGACGAGTTCTTCGAACGGCCGGCGGCCCGCCTCGCCTGGTGGACGCCGGAAGCCGGCGGACCGCCGGTGCTCAGCGGCCGCGATCTGTCGGCCGGTGGCACCTGGCTGGGCCTGACCGCGCAGGGCCGCCTGGCTCTGGTGACCAATGTCCGCCGCGCGCTGTCGCCCGACCCGCAGGCGCCGTCCCGCGGCGGCATCGTGCTGCGCTGGCTGCGGGGCGATCAGCGCCCTGACCTGTTCTGGCCCTCGGTGGCCCTGGCCGGCCATCAGCCCTTCAACCTGGTGGCGGCCGACTTCCGTGAGGGCCTGTGCTTCTGGGCGGGCAGCGAGCAGGCCAGTCCGCGCCGGATCGAGCGCGGGATTGTCGGCCTGAGCAACGGCGCCCTCGACGAGCCTTGGCCCAAGGTGCGCCGCCTCAAGGAACGCGTCCAACTGGCCCTCGATGCTGCCGGCACGGTGGACGACCTGGCCAGCCGGCTGATGGCCGCGCTGGCCGACCGGCAGGTGGCACCCGACGCCGATCTGCCCGAGACCGGCATTGGCCTGGAGCGCGAGCGCTGGCTGTCCCCCGCCTTCATCCGCTCGCCGGACGGCCGCTACGGCACGCGCTGCTCCACGCTGGTGATCGCCGAGCGCCAGCACAAGCATCTGGTGACGCATGTCTTCGAGCGCACCTTCACGGCCGGGCCTGGCCTGGCGCTGTTGCGCCGCTCCACCTTGCTGGACTGGCCACCCAAGTACCGACTCGACACCGACACCGAACCCGAGCGTTCGGTGCAGGTCTCGTCCGTGGACGAAGGTCACCTGGCCGAGCACCCCGCCGAGACCGAGCCGACCCGCAAGCGGCGCGTGCGCAGCCTGCTGCGGCCGGCGGACAGACTCTGACCTCCAGAGGGTCCTCGGTCTACAGCGCGCAGACCATCTCGATGTGGGCGATCCCGGCTTCCTCGAACTCGGGACCGCGCGGCATGTAGCCGGCCCGGCGGTAGAAGCCCGCCGCGCTGGACTGGGCGTGCAGCAGCACCTCGCGCTCGCCGCGCTGGCGGGCGGCGGCCATCAGCGCCTCCAGCACCTGCCGGCCGATCTGGCTGCCGCGCATCGAGCGCAGTACCGCCATGCGACCGATCTTGGCCACGCCAGGCACATGCTCCAGCAGGCGGCCCGTGGCCAGTGGCACGCCGAAACGGTTGAATGCCACGGCATGCAGGCAGGCGGCGTCGGCGGCGTCCCACTCCATGTCAGCCGGAATGCGCTGCTCCTGCACGAAGACCTGCTGGCGGATCGCGCCGGCCTCGCGTCCCAGCTCGTCCCATGTGCCCACGCGCACCTCCACCATCGGCTGGCCCGCTTCGAAGCCCTGCAGCACCTGGCGCAGATCGCCCGGAACCGGCAGCGACTTCTTCGCCACCGGGTCGGCGAACACATAGACCAGCTCACCAGTGACCAGCAACTCCTCGCCGCGGAAGACGCCGCTGACGAAGCGCATCGACGAGTGGCCGATCTGCTCGCAGCGGATGCCGGTCTCGATCGCGTCGTCGTACTCAGCCGAGGCGTGGTACTCCAGCGCGGCCTTGCGCACGAACAGGTCGCCCCCCAGAGCCAGCATGGTGTCGTGGTAGGGCAGCGCCAGGGCACGCCAGTAGCCAGCCACCGCAGTGTCCATGTACATCAGGTAGTGGCCGTTGAAGACGATCTTCTGCAGGTCCACCTCGGCCCAGCGCACCCGCTGGCGATCGATGAACCGGAAATCAGCGCGCTTCATGGCGTCCAGGCCTTTCGGAGGGCATCGGCCGCCACCTGCTGGGCCTGCCCGGCCTCCTTCAGGATGCGGCCCATCTTGATGAAGTCGTGGGTCAGTCCGCGGTAGAGCTCCAGCTCGACCGGCACACCAGCCAGGCGCAGCCGATCGGCATAGGCCAGACCTTCATCCACCAGCGGGTCGCACTCGGCCAGCAGCAGGCAGGCGGGTGCCACGCCGTCCATCTCCGGCGCCAGCAGCGGCGCAAAGCGCCAGTCGCTGCGGTGGTGACGGTCGATGTAGTGGTCGAAGAACCAGGCGATGGCCGCCGCGTCGAGCAGGAATCCGTTGGCGAAAAGGGTGTGCGAGCCGGTATCGGCGTGCGCAGTGGTGCCAGGGGTGATGAGCAACTGCAGCGCCAGCGGCAGGCCTGCGTCCCGGGCCAGCAGCGCGCAGACCAGGGCCGTTGTCCCGCTGCCCATGAAGGGATCGAGCACGAAGTCATCGGGACTGGTGGACGAAAGAATGATGCGCTCAAGTAGGGCCACGGGCTTCTGAGTGGGATGCTTGCCGAGGGTTTTCTCCTCGGGTTTGGGTGCGGTGAAGGTCCACACGTCTTTCATCTGCTTGTTGCCGTTGGCGCGCTTCATGTCGGCGTAGTTGAAGCGGTGCCGGCTCTTCTCGTTCTTCGCGGCCCAGAGGAGGGTCTCGGTGGAGTGGGTGAAATAGCGGCAGGCGAGGTTGGGCGGCGGGGTGGGTTTCTGCCAGGTGACCTGGTTCAGCATCTTCCTGCCGAGCTGATGCATGGCGTAGCCGACGGAAAAAATCACATGGTGCGTGACGCTGACCCACAGGGTGCCGTTGGGTTTGAGCAGGGCCTGGCAACGGCGGAGCCATTCGGTGTTGAACTCGT
The DNA here is from genome assembly GCA_017302485.1 of Burkholderiales bacterium. Classification (GTDB taxonomy): domain Bacteria; phylum Pseudomonadota; class Gammaproteobacteria; order Burkholderiales; family Burkholderiaceae_C; genus Ideonella. Next base: position 3,595 of record JAFLDI010000385.1, read on the forward strand.
GGTTGAGCGCGGGGCCGCGGGATTTATCCCAGTCGCCCTTGTCCACCTTCACCATCCTGCCGGCGTGGCAGGTGATGCCGCCGTTGGAGAGGAAGTAGGGTGGGTCGGCGAAATTCAGGTCGAACACGCCGCCG
>JAFLDI010000386.1 GCA_017302485.1 Burkholderiales bacterium
CCGCGGCCACCAGGACCGCAGCACCCGCCGCGGCCATGGCAGCCTTGGGACGATCCAGCACGCCTTGCAGGCTGCTGCGGTAGCGCGCCTTCAGCCAGGCGAGGACCTTGGTGTCACCGTGGTCCAGGTTCTTCATCCGCGGCAGCAGGTAGAAGCTGAGCACCGGGGTCACCGTCACCGAGACGATCAGCGAGGCCAGCGTCGACACGATGAACGCGATGCCCAGCGGCACGAAGAGCTTGCCTTCCAGCCCCGGCAGCGCGAACAGCGGGATGAAGACCAGCACGATGATCACCGTGGCGTACAGGATCGCCGACCGCACCTCCATCGTGGCGTGGGCCACCACCTCCAGCGGGTGCAGGCGCGAGGTGGGATGCTTGGCGCGGTCTTCCTTCAAGCGCCGCAACACGTTCTCGACACCGACCACCGCGTCGTCGACCAGGCCGCCGATGGCGATGGCCAGGCCGCCCAGCGTCATGGTGTTGATCGACAAGCCGAAGTAGCGGAAGACCAGGGCCGTGATGAAGATCGACACCGGGATCGCGGTCAGCGCAATGATGGTGGGCCGCAGCGTGCCGAGGAAGAAGAACAGGATCACGGCCACGAACACCGACGCGCCGATCAACTTGCCTTGCAGCGTGGTAATCGAGGCCTCGATGAAGCTGGCCTGCCGGAAGGTGACCTTGGGTGCCTCCATGCCGGCCGGCAGCGAGGTCTTCAACCCAGCCAGCGCTTCTTCGATGTTGCGGGTCAGCGCAATCGTGTCGGCCGAGGGTTGCTTCTGTATGCCCAGGATCACAGCCGGTTTGCCCTCGAAGCCCGCGTCACCCCGCTTGGTGGCTGCCGCAAAGGTCACCTCGGCAACCTGGCGCATCAGGATGGGCTGCCCGTTCTTGGCCGTGAGCGCCAGGTTCTTCAGGTCATCCAGCCTGGAGGTGCGGCCCAGGTTGCGGATCAGGTACTCACGCCCGTTCAGCTCCAGGAAGCCGCCAGAGGTGTTGCTGGAATAGCCCTTGAGCGCAGCCTCCATCTGCTCGTGGCTGATGCCCAGCTCGGCCATACGCACCGTGTTGGGCTGCACCTGGAATTGCCGTACCTCGCCACCGATGGGAATGACCTGCGCCACCCCCTGCACCGACAGCAGGCGCGGCCGCAGCACCCAGTCGGCGTATTCACGCACGGCCATCGCCGAGATCTTGCTGGTGTCCACCGGAATTGCAATCTGCATGATCTCGCCCATGATCGAGCTGATCGGGCCCATGCGCGGCAGCACGCCTTCAGCGAGGCCTTCTTCCATCGACGCCAAGCGCTCGCTGACGAGCTGGCGGGCGCGGAAGATGTCGGTGCTCCAGTTGAAGGTGACGTAGATGAAAGACAGGCCCGCCGAGGAGACCGAGCGGATCGTCTCCACGCCGGGCAGGCCGTTCATCGTGGTTTCCAGTGGGAACGTGATGAGCTGCTCCACCTCTTCGGCGGCCATGCCGCCCGCCTCGGTGACGATGGTCACGGTCGGCTTGTTGAGGTCGGGGAACACGTCCACTGGCGTGCGGGACAGCGTGAACGCGCCATAGCCCATCAGCACCACGCTGGCGATGATCACCAGCAGCCGGTTGCCGAGGCTGTTGTCGAGTAGCCACTTGAACATGTCAGCGCACCTGGTTGATCAAGGTGGCGCCTTGCGTGGCCACGCGGTCACCGGCCTTCAGGCCGGCGGTCACTGACACGCTGACGCCGTCCAAAGACTCCGTCGTCACGGTGCGGGGCTCGAAGCGTTCAGGCCCTGACTTGACCCAGACGATGGTCTGGTTCGCCGGGTTCTTCATCAACGAGGCAACCGGGACGGCCAGGCCCTTGACCTTGTCCTTGGTCTGCACGAACACGCGCACCGGCTGGCCCACGGCCAGGCTGTCGAGGGCTGCACCTTGGGCGCGGAAACCCAACGGAAGTGCTTGCTCGCGAAGGCTGCGCGCTGCGCCCGTGAAGTCCAGCGGCACGCGCTTGTCGCCAATGGCCAATGTGGCGCTGCCGACGTTGGCCGCCAGCGCCGGATCAAAGGCCAGGGCCTCGATGCGCAAGCGACTCGGGTCGACGATCTCGAAGACCAGCTCTCGCGCATCGACCACCTGGCCCGCCACCGCATGCGCAGAGGCGATGACGCCCGACACAGGCGCCACCAGGGCTTCACGGGTGGCCAGGCCGCCACCGATGGCGGCGATGCGCTCGGTCAGGCTGGCGGATTCACTCTCGGCGGCCTCGATGTCCTTGCGCGGCACCGTGTCCGCCAGTTCCTTCAGGCGCGCCACGCGCTTGTCGGCCAGCGACTTGGCGGCCCGCAGTTCGGCCAATTGCGACGACTGGTTGGAGCGCTCGATGGGTGCCGTCGAAGGCACGACGTACGCGAGCACCTCGCCCTTGCGCACCGCCTGGCCCGGATTGGGCAGGCCGCGCGGGCCGGGCTCGATGCGGCCTGCGTTCAACGGCTGCACCTTGCCACCGGCGTTCGGGTCCATCAGCACCTTGCCGGCGAGTTCCACCGAGCGTGGCAACTCAGCTTCGGCCGTGGTCAGCGTGCGCACGCCCAGCTGGCGCTGCGCGGGCTTGGGCAGGAACACACTGCCGTCAGGCAGGCGTTGCGGCCCGTTGGCACTGGGCGCGGCGCCACCGCCACCATGGTCATGGCCTTCGCCAGCCTGGGCCAACGGCGTGGCGCACAGCACCATCACAACGCTGGCCAGGACGCCCAGCCGCAGTTGCTTCAGATTCAAAGCGCGCTTCATGCTGCACCCCCCATGCGAACTTGGCGCGAGCGCATCACGCGCCGGCCCACCGTCAACAACACCGCCAGCGCGGCAATGCCCCCCAACGCCCAACCGGCGTACTCCTTCCACGAATGGCTGTGCTCAGCCTCGTCGGCATGCGCCGCTTCATGGATGTCGAGCTCGCCGGCCAGCAGGTCGCTGTCGGCCCCGGCCGTCACCGTGGCCGTGATCGGCAGCGCACCGGGCTTAGGGGCTTCAGGCAACACGACTTCGAACTCGTCGCTGCCTTGCTTGGCGGCCTTGAACTTCTTGCCAGCGACCTCGAGTTCGATCTGGGCTTCGGTGACCGGGCTGTTGTCGGCGGTGCGGTCGAGGTAAAGCGTGATTTGCTTGCCGTTGAGCACGCCCACCAGCTCGAACACGTCCGAGACCGCGGCGAACCTGGGCAAGGCTGGCCCAGTGGCCGCAGGTGCAGCGGCACCATGGTCGTGGCCGTCACCGGCCATGGCCCCTGGCGTCGTCAAGAAGAGAAGGGCTGCGAGCGGGATCGCAGCCAATGTGGAGGAGTGTTTCATGGCGGAATTTCCAAAGTCGTTGTTCGATGGCTCGCTCGGCAGTACCGGTGCCGCGACGGCCCTCATTGCGGCAGCAGCCCGAGCGCCTGGCGCCAGGCGGAGATGGAGGCGGCCAATTCGATCCGTGCGCGTGCGGCTTGGCGGTCGGCCTCGGCGGCCTCAGCCTCGATGCGCAGCCGCGTGGGTAAGTCGGTCTCGCCCATGCGGAAGGACTTGTCGAAGAAGCCGCGGGACTCACGAGCCAGTTGCGCCCGGCGGTCGGCAGCGGCCAATTGCAGCCTCGCCCCGTCGGCGCGGGCCTTGGCCGCGTC
>JAFLDI010000387.1 GCA_017302485.1 Burkholderiales bacterium
GGGCGAAATCGAGCGCCGCCACACACCACAGGCCGTCGCCCTCGACCGCCTTGAGCGTTGGTGTCCTTTGACACCCTCAGCCAGTCGGCGCTGTTCGCCGCCACCGCCACGCAGTTCGGCGGCGTCGGCCGCGCGCTGGTGCTGGGCGGGCTGTTCGTGCTGGGCATGCTGGTGACCGACGGCCTGAACGGCTGGTGGATCGCCCGGCTGATCGCCCGTGCCGACCAGATCGCCGTGGTCGCCTCGCGGGTGATGGGCGCGGCGGTGGCAGGCGTGAGCCTGCTGGTGGCCGCGCTGGGCATCGCCCGCTGGACCTCGCCGGCCTTCGAGGCCTGGACCGAGGGCCGTGAACTCGCCTTCGGCACCACGGTGCTGGCGGTGATCGCGCTGGGCTATGGCCTGGCCTTGTGGCTGGCGCGCCGCACGCGCCCATTGACCCACCCCTGAGACGGAGACACTCCATGCAGACGCTGCGCCTGAAGGCGCTGGCGGGAGCGGCTGTTGCCGCTTGCGCCAGCCTGAGCCACGCCGAAGTGGCCCCGCAGACCGTTGAGGTCCAAGGCCGCCACTATGACAACGCGGTGGGCAGCAGCGAGGCCGCCTCCCAGGGCGTGATCCGCGCCGAGCTGCTGAAGAGCCGCCCGGCGCTGCGCCCGGGTGAAGTGCTGGAGTTCGTGCCCGGTGTCATCGTCACCCAACACTCGGGCGACGGCAAGGCCAACCAGTACTTTCTGCGCGGCTTCAACCTGGACCACGGCACCGATTTCGCCACCACCGTGGCCGGCCTGCCGGTCAACATGCCCACCAATGGCCACGGCCAGGGCTACTCGGACCTCAACTTCCTGATCCCCGAGCTGGTCGACCGCATCACCTACCGCAAGGGGCCGTACTTCGCCACGCACGGTGATTTCGCGTCGGCCGGCGCCGCCGACGTCGCCTACCGCACGCGGCTGGACGCGCCCTTCGTGCAGCTCACCTTGGGCGAGAACGGCTACCGCCGCGCGGTGGGCGGCGGCTCGACCGAGCTGGCACCCGACACCGCGCTGCTCGGCGTCGTCGAGTGGATGGGCAACGACGGCCCCTGGACCGTGCCCGAGAACCTGCGGCGCCGCAATGGCGTGCTCACGCTCAGCCAGGGCTCGCGGACCCGGGGCTGGTCGGCCAGCGCCATGGCCTACGACGCCCACTGGACCAGCACCGATCAGGTGCCGCAGCGCCTGATCGACGCCGGCACCTACCTGGGCCAGCCCTTCGGCCGTTTCGACTCGCTGGACGCCAGCGACGGCGGCAGCACCTCGCGTGCCAGCCTGTCGGGTGAATGGCACCGTACCGACGACGCCGGCGAGGCCCGCGTCTCGGCCTACGCGATGCGCTACCGCCTGAAGCTGTTCTCCAACTTCACCTACGCGCTCGAGCGCCCGGCCACCGGCGACCAGTTCTCGCAGCAGGATGCGCGCAGCGTCTACGGCCTGAACGCCTTGCAGGCCTGGCAGCTCAGTGACTCGCTGCGCACCGAGCTGGGCGCCCAGCTGCGCCACGACCGCATCCGCGTCGGCCTGTTCGACACCCAGGCGCGCCGCATCCTGGCCACCACTCGCGAGGACGATGTGGTGCAGACCCAGGCCGCGCTCTACGCCCAGGCCGCCTGGCAGGCCACGCCCTGGCTGAAGGCCATCGCCGGCCTGCGTGCCGACAGCGCGCGCTTTCGCGTCGACAGCCTGAAGGGCGATGCGATCGCTGCAGCCAACTCGGGCCGTGCCAGCGACCAGCAGCTCTCACCCAAGCTGAGCCTGGTGCTGGGCCCGTGGGCGAAGACAGAGCTCTTCGTCAATGCCGGCCGCGGCCTGCACAGCAACGATGCGCGCGGCACGACCGCCCACCGAGACCCGAAGACCGGCGATCTGGTCGATCCGGTGCCCGGCCTGGTGCCGCAGCGCGGCTGGGAACTGGGCCTGCGCACCGAGGCGCTGTCGGGCCTGCAGAGCTCGCTGGCGTTGTGGCAGCTGCGCTCGGCGTCGGAGCTGGTCTATGTGGGCGACGCCGGTGCCACCGAGGCCAGCGGCGCCAGCACGCGCCGCGGCATCGAGTTCAACAACCGCTGGACGCCCAGCCGCCACTGGCTGATCGACGCCGACTTCGCCTGGACCCACGCCCGCTTCGACAACGGCGACCGCATCCCCAACGCGGTGGACTGCGTGGCCTCGGTGGCGGCCACACTCAAGGACTGGGGTCCCTGGTCGGCCAGCCTGCAGTGGCGCTATCTGGGCAGCGGCGCGCTGATCGAGGACAACAGGCAGCGCTCACGACCGTCATCGACGCTGAACCTGCGTGTGTCGCGCGACCTGGGCGCCTGGATCGGCCGCCAGGCCACGCTGACGCTGGATGTCTTCAACCTGACCAACCGGAAGGTCGATGACATCCAGTACTGGTACGAGTCGCAGTTGCCCGGAGAGGCCGCGCCGGTCGAGGACCGCATCGTCCACCCGGCCGAGCCGCGCAGCCTGCGGCTGACGCTGGCGATGCGTTTCTGATCAGCCCAGCGCGTTGGCCGCCCGGACCGCGGCCACGCAGGCGTCATGGCAGCGCTTGCACTCGGCGTGGTGCTCCACATGCGGCTTGCAGGCCTCGATGCAGGCCTGCATGGCCGCCACCGAGGTCTTGGCCAAGGCGCCCAGGTAGGGCGATTGCAGCGTAGCGGCGCGCAGGGTGGCGCTGCAGGTCAGTTCGGTGTCCAGCGCGGTGCGCAGGCAGGCGCCCAGCGACTTGTCGCCCTGCGCCAGCAGCACCTGGCAATGGGCGATGCAGGCGTTGGCGGCGGCCACGCAGGCCTGGTAGGCGTTCACCAGGCCCGCGGGTGCGGGCTTGCCCATCGGCACTTTCGGCGCCATGGCGCCGTGGTCGTGGTGGCTGTGCTCGGTCTGCGCGCCAGCGGTGGCGGCAGCAGCAGCGCCCAGCAGCAGGCTGGCGCGGACAAGGGTGCGGCGTTGCATCAAGAAGGCCTCCTTCAGGGCCGCGAGCTTACCGCGACCCTGTCCGGTGCGCTCAGCGCCCAGACGCTCAGAGACCGCCCTGCAGCCAGCGAGGGGCCTGCCACAAGGCGCGCAGCAGCGCATAGGCCGACCGGACCTCGCCCGGCGCATCGCTGCGCTCCTGCCCTGCTTCCAGCCACAGACTCAGCGGTGCGAGGCCGCCGAAGCCCACCGCCAGAGCGACGCGTTGCCGGCTGGGCACATTGATGAAGCCGGCCGAGCGGGCCACCAGCACGGCGCCGGGGCCGCTCAGCTCTTGCCTGGGCTGCAGGCCTTCCAGGCGTGCGGCCAGGCGCCAGTCCGGCGTCGCCTGCCAGCCCAACTGCGCCCAGGCGCCGGGCGTGTCGCCGCGGTAGCTGGCGCGGCCGTCGGTGGTGCGCAGCAGGCCGCTCTCATGGCGCCACAATGCGCCCAGCTGAAGCTGCCAGCGGCCGTCGTCACTGTCGCCCGACAGGCTGGCGGCGAGCAGCCGGCTGTCACCGTCGAAACACACCCGCTGCTGCATGCTGATGCGGCAGTCGGGCACGCCATGGCTGTGGCCGAAGGCGCCCTGGCCCTGGGCCGCGGCGCCACGGCCTTCGGGCCTCAGCCACACGCTTGCCAAC
>JAFLDI010000388.1 GCA_017302485.1 Burkholderiales bacterium
GCTACGCCTGCTCATTGGACCGGAAGGCGGCTTTAGCCCGACTGAGCAAGATTGGTTGGTGCGTGATCCAGGTGCTAGGTCCATCAGCTTAGGCCCATGGATTTTGCGCGCCGAAACTGCTGCGATTGTCGCATGCGGACTCGCAGTCCAAAGTTACTTGGGGAGCAGGAATTAACTGCGCTGCAGGAGTTGCTTGACACGCGGGGTACAAAAGCCTGAAATCACTGTATGGAAAAAACGCAGGCCAAAACTCCACTGCAGTTCAAACCTTTGTCCAGTGGCCTAGGTTTTCATCCCTTTTCGGATGGATTGCCCTACGCTCCGGCAACTCCTAAAAGTTCTCCCGGAACGGGCGCGACGAGCGCAGGACCTCCGGCTTTTGTACGGCCAGCTCAGCGAGTCGTTACTGCGGCGCCGATGCGCGCGCCAGCGACAACACCACACTGGGCTTCGCGCTCGAGTACCAGTGGGACCCGCACTGGAGTGCCCAGTTGCTGGCGGGCATCCCGCCGCAGACCACCCTCAGCGGCAGCGGCGCACTGGCCGGCACCGGCGCGCTGGGCAAGGTCACCTATGCGCCAGCGGTGGCCACGGTGGTCTACCGCTTCGGCAACGGTGCCGGCGTCACGCCCTACCTGGGTGGCGGCGTCAATTACACGATCGTGCTGCGCTCGCGCGACGCCTTCATCAGCAGCCTGGAGGTGGACAACGCCTGGTCGCCGGCCTTGCATGTCGGCATCGAGGTCCCGCTGTCCGACGGCTGGTCGGTCTCGCTCGATGCCCGCCAGCTGTGGCTGAAGACGCACGCCCGCGGCAGCCTGCCGGCGATGGGCGGCGCCGCCGCCCGCGCCAACGTGCAGCTCAACCCGCTGGTGCTGTTCGCGGCGCTGGGCAAGCGCTTCTGAGTGGCGGAAATCTCGATAGCCGCCGTGGCGGCTGCGGGCTTGCCCGGCTTGACGCCCCGAGCGGCATCACCACAATCGCGGGCAGACCCTCCCAGCATCATCGAGATTTCCGCCATCCGCAGCCAGCGGCACCGCGGCAGGAGACCAGCGCCGTGGACGCGCACCCGAAGTACCCCGACGACGCCGACCTGCGCCGCCTGCTGCGCTTCATGCCCGACGAGGGCTCGATCTGGCTGGGCGATCGCCGCATGGTGCTGCTGCATACCGCGGCGCTGGGTGCACTGCGCCATGACCTGATCACCTCGGTCGGCACCGAGCACGCGCGCCGCGTGCTGACCCGCATGGGCTATGCCTGCGGCCTGCGCGACGCCGAGTTCGCCAAGCGCCTGCGTGGCGACCAGCCATGGAACGAGATGTTCCTGGTCGGCCCGCAGCTGCACATGCTCGAGGGCGCGGCCAAGGTGACGCCGGTGAAGACCGACATCGACCTGGAAGCCGGCCGCTACTACGGCGAGTACCGCTGGGACCACTCCTGGGAGGCCTACGCCCACCGCGAGAAGCTCGGCCTGGCCGAGGAGCCGGCCTGCTGGATCCTGCTGGGCTATGCCAGCGGCTACACCAGTGCCTTCATGGGCCGGCTGGTGCTGTTCAAGGAGACCACCTGCGCCGCCTGCGGCGCCGACCACTGCCACATCGTCGGCCGCCCGATCGAGGAGTGGCCCGACGGCGAGGCCCAGCGCGCCTACCTCGAGCCCGACTCGCTGCTGCAGAAGATCGAGGCCCTGAGCCAGCAGGTCGAGGCCCTGCGCTCCACGCTGGAGCCCGCTGCCGCGGGCGCGCTGATCGGCCAGGCGCCGATGTTCCGCCGCGCCTACGAGCTGCTGCGCAAGGCCGCCGGCACGCAGGTCACGGTGCTGCTGACCGGCGAGACCGGCGTCGGCAAGGAGCGCTTCGCGCGGGCACTTCATGAGCTCTCAGAGCGCCGCAGCGGCCCCTTCGTGGCGGTCAACTGCGCCGCGCTGCCGGGCGAGCTGATCGAGGCCGAGCTGTTCGGCGTCGAGAAGGGTGGCTACACCGGCGCCCATGCAGCGCGCTCCGGCCGTTTCGAGCGCGCCGATGGCGGCACCTTGTTCCTCGACGAAGTCGGCGAGATGCCGCTGGCTGCGCAGGCCAAGCTGCTGCGCGCGCTGCAGGAGGGCGAGATCGAGCGCATCGGCAGCGAGGCCACGCGCAAGGTGCACGTGCGCGTGGTGGCGGCCACCAACGTCGATCTGGAGGCCGCGGTGGCCCAGGGCCGCTTCCGCCGCGACCTGCTCTACCGGCTCAATGTCTACCCGATCCGCATCCCTGCGCTGCGCGAGCGGCCGGGCGACATCGAGGCGCTGGCGCTGAGCATGCTCAGCCGCTTCAGCGCACTGCATGGCAAGCGCATCGCCGGCATCAGCGAACGCGCGATGCAGGCGCTGGCCACCCACCCCTGGCCGGGCAATGTGCGCGAGCTGGAAAACCTGATCGAGCGTGGCGTCATCCTGGCCGCGCAGGACGAGTGGATCGAGCTGCAGCAGGTCTTCCCCGAGGCGCCCGAGGCGCACCGCCAGGCCGGCCTGGGGCCGCAAGGGCAGTTGGCCGACGTCGACTCGCGCGAGCAGCGCGAGCTGCTGCAGCGCGTGCTGGCGAGCGGGCTGCCGCTCGACCAGCTGGAACAACGCTTGCTGGAGGCCGCCGTCAGTGATGCCCGTGGCAACCTGTCCGCTGCGGCGCGCCGCCTGGGCATCACGCGGCCGCAGCTGGCCTACCGCCTCAAACGCGCCGAGTCCCCGTCCAGCGAGACCCCCTGATGCTGCCCTCCGACAAGTTCCACGCCGCCTTTGCCGCTCCCGACGGTGAGCCCCGCACCCTGACCGAGCGGGCCTATCTGGTGATGCGCAGCGACATCGTCGCCGGCCGACTGCCGCCAGGCCAGCGCCTGCGGGTCGAGCACCTGAAGGACCGCTACGAGGTGGGCGCCGGCACGCTGCGCGAGGCGCTGGGCCTGCTGGTCTCTGACGCGCTGGTGCAGGCCGAGGGTCAACGCGGCTTTCGCGTCGCGCCGATGTCGCTGGCCGACCTGGAGGATGTCACCGAGAACAGGGTCTTCCTGGAGACCGAGGCCCTGCGTCAATCGATCCGCCGCGGCGACGCGACCTGGGAGGCGGCGCTGGTCGAGGCCTTTGAGCGGCTCAGCCAGGCCGAGCGGGCGCGAGACATGGCCGAGCGGGAACGCTGCAACCGCGCCTTCCACGAGGCGCTGATCGCCGCCCACGACTCGCGCTGGAACAAGTACATGCTGGGCATCCTCTACCGCCATGCCGAGCGCTACCGCCTGCTGGCGATGCGCCTGGTTGACATGGCCAGCCTGGACCGCGACGTGCACCGCGAGCACGAGGACATCTTCAAGGCCGCGATGGCCCGCCAGGGCGCGCGCGCCGCACTGGCGCTGGAGGCCCACGTGCGCCTGACCTGCGAGCTGCTGCAGGCCGAGGTGCGCCGCGGCCTGGACCTGCAGGCGGCGCTGGCCAACCTGCTCGCCGCCGCCGACTGACGGGGCCGCTCAGGCCAGCGGCAGGCTGCGCTGGCGCTGGCCGCTCAGCACGAACAGCGCATTGGCCAGCGCCGGCGCCACCGGCGGCACGGCGGGCTCGCCCATGCCGGTGGGTGCGCGGG
>JAFLDI010000389.1 GCA_017302485.1 Burkholderiales bacterium
CCTGCTGGGCCAGGTGCAGCGGGTCGAGCTGCTGGGCGTGGGCGCACTGGCCGGCCTGCTGGCCACGCTGGCGGCGATGGGCGTGGGCGCCCTGCTGGCGCGCTACGCCTTCGAATTCCGCTGGACCGCCGGCCCAGAGGTACCGCTGCTGGGCACCCTGGTCGGCGCACTGCTGGCGCTGGCCGCCGGCTGGTGGGGCCTGCGCGAGGTGCTGCGCCGGCCGGTGGTGGAGACGCTGCGCCGCGCGCCGGAATAGGCGGCTACTTCAGGCTGGTCCAGGCCAGCTCCAGCCAGTTGTCGGCGCGGTGCACCACCTCGACGTTCTGGCGCGCCGCCCAGGGGATGAACTGGCGGTGCAGCGGGATGTAGTGCACCTGCTCCTTCATCTCCATGAAGACCTGCCTGATCAGTTCCTTGCGCTTGACCGGGTCGCCCTCGATCGACGAGGCCGCCGCCAGCGCATCGAGCTTGTCGTTCCTGAAGTTGCCACGGTTGTACTCGCCCACCCCGTTGGCGCCACGCGTGCGGTAGAGCGGCGTGAAGCTGGTCTCGGCATCGGTGATGGCGCCGCCCCAGCCGAACAGGTACAGGCTGGTGTCGAGCTTCTCGGTCTTGGGGAAGTAGGTGACCTTGGGCATCGCGTTGACGCGCACCTTGATGCCGATCTTGTCCCACATGGCCGCCAGCGCGACGCAGATCTCCTCGTCGTTGATGTAGCGGTTGTTGGGGCAGTCCAGCGTGACCTCAAAGCCGCTGGCGTAGCCGGCCTCGGCCATCAGCGCCTTGGCTTTGGCCTGATCGAAGGGCAGGCGCCTTTCGATCTCGGGGTCGTTGAAGCTGGCCAGCGGCGAGGGCACCACCACGCCGGTGGGCGCCGACTGGTTGTTCATCAGCTTGGACTTGATGGTCTCGATGTCGATCGCCTGGTACATGGCGCGGCGCACACGCACATCCTTGAACGGGTTCTTGCCGTCAGGCGACTTGCCGTAGAGCAGGCTGTCGCGGGCCTGGTCGAGGCCAAGGTAGATGATGCGGTTCTCGGGGCCATCGATCACCTTGACGCCGCTGGTGCCGCGCAGCCGGGCCACGTCGCGCGGCGGCGGGTCGAGCACGAAGTCGATCTCGCCGGAGATCAGCGCGGCGGTGCGCGTGGCGTCGTTGGCGATCTGGTGGTAGACGGCCTCCTGCAGGTTGCCGTCGAACTTGCCCCACCAGCCGGCAAAGCGCTTGTAGCTGGTCTTGACGCCCGGCGTGCGTGACACCGCCTGGAAGGGCCCGGTGCCGTTGGCATTGGTGGCGGCGTAGGTCTCTTCCTTGTCCTTGAAGCTCTGTGGCCGCGTGACCTTGTACTTCTCGGACCAGGCCTTGCTCATGATGAAGACCGTGTCCAGGTGCTGCAGGAAGATCGGGTTGGGTGCCTTCTGGGTGAACTCCACCGTCAGCTCGTCGATCTTCTTGACCTCGCCCAGCGCCGCGGCGTAGTTGGCGATCTGCGAACTGGGCTGGCGGGCGCGCTCGACCGAGAACACCACGTCATCGGCGGTGAAGGCCGTGCCGTCATGGAACTTCACGCCCGGGCGCAGCTTGAAACGCCACTTGACGGGCGAGACCTGCTGCCAGCTCAGCGCCAACTGCGGCGCAATGCCCAGCTGCCGGTCGCGCATCACCAGGCGCTCATAGACCTGGCCGTTCATCATGTTGGTCAGGCTCTCGTTCTGCGAGTGCGGGTCCAGGGTCAGCAGGTCGCCGGAGCTGGCGTAACGCAGGGTCTGGGCCTGGACGGCCGGACCGGCCAGGGCCGCGGCCAGGGCAAGCGACAACAGGGTACGCTGGAGCATGGGTCCTCCTTCAATGGATGTCGGCAGTGTAGGCACGATGCGTGCCCGTCCGGGTGACGGGGTTTCCCGGTCCGCAGGGGGTCTTCAGGCGGCCGGATAGCCCTCGTCCGCCAGCGCCTGCCTGACAGCCTCGGCCGGCTGCGTGGTCTCGATCACCACGGTGTGGCTGGGCAGGTCGATCTGCACCTGGGCGGTGGCATCGAGCTTCTGCACGGTGCTGGTCACGGTGCGGGCGCAGTGGCCGCAGGTCATGTCGGGAAGGGTCAGGGTAAGGCTCATGGGCAGTTCGCAGCGTTGACAAACCACAGTATGCGTCACACGACGCCGCCGGACCTCAGCTCGCGCAGGCTAGACAACTCCAACCTGGTGTGGTCCCTCGGTAGTCAGCGCAGCGTCCGCGCTGTCGCGATTGTCGAAAAGGACCACCCATGGCTTGCCAGACTCAAGCAAGATGCCGACCTCAAGGAAATCGGGGACATCGGTCTCAGCAAGATAGATCGGGCGCATGAAGAACGGCGTACCTGGACGTTCGGCGGCATGTCGTTCCATTGAGCGAAAGACTCGGCCATCGGCCGTCCAGCCACGGTTCAGGCCACGACGTTGCGAGAAAACGTTCGTCTCCGCAGCAATCACGGCACCACCGATCGAATGCGCAATGAAATGCCCCTTGTCGCGCCCGACGTGGGCAGACGGCTCGGTTGGCATCAGCTGACGCAAGCGTTGGTCATCTCGCCTGCGCGGACGTCGCCCAGGGCTGGAGCAGCCATATGCAGCCACCGCCCTCGGAAAGACGCCTGGAGGCTGAGGGCCTCGACCATCACCGTGGTCCGATCCCTCCAAGTCGAAAAGAATGCAGAAGGCGCCGAAGGTCATGGCCGAGATGACGCCCCGGCGGCCCGATTGCTGCCGATAGGCCGCTATCCAGGCACTGGACAACGCTTCCAACACCGTCGCAGCGGACTGTCCAGAATCCGCGCCCGCCAGAAGCAGCAGAGACTGGTAGTCAAGGACCGCAGCCTCGCGGAGCCCGAGTGGGTTCATCTGGAGATGATGCACATCACTGATTCCAGATCCACGGTAATCACCCGATTGTTGGTTCCGCCATCGGCGCTGAAGGACTGCTTGATCACCCGCTTCATGCCATCGGGCTTCTGCCAATAGGCATCGAGGGCAACGGAGATCGACTGGGCCGCGCCATCGGAGATCGTGACGGTGCTGCCGTTCTTGAAGTAAATCGTGCCGTTATCCATTGATGCCTCCCGACTGTGTCTGATGGTGACCTTCTGCCCGATGCAGGCTACACCCGCTTCCGGCGACTGGCAATGTAGTGGGTAGGGATTCGCCACTCCCGGCAGTGCGTCCAGGAAGTGGAGGCGTTCCCCCCGGGGTAGAGTTCGACCCATGATCACCCTGCCCGTCGAAGGCATGACCTGCGCGTCCTGCGCCGGCCGTGTCGAGCGCGCCCTCCAGAAGGTGGCAGGCGTCGCCAGCGCCAACGTCAACCTGGCGGCCGAGCTGGTCGTGGTGGATGCCCCACCCACCCTGCTGGCAGACACGGTGGCCGCGGTGCAGCGCGCCGGCTACCAGGTGCCGCTGGCCAGCACCGCGCTGGCCATCGAAGGCATGACCTGCGCCAGCTGCTCGGGCCGCGTCGAGCGGGCCTTGAAGAAGCTGCCCGGCGTGCTGGAGGCCAGCGTCAACCTGGCCACCAACGAAGCCCTGGTCCGCCACGTGGCCGACCCGGCGATG
>JAFLDI010000039.1 GCA_017302485.1 Burkholderiales bacterium
AGCACGCTCGCGGCCTGCTCGCCGCCCATCACGCTGATGCGCGCATTCGGCCACATCCACAGAAAACGCGGCTGGTAGCCGCGGCCGCACATCGCGTAATTGCCGGCGCCGAAGCTGCCGCCAATGATCACGGTGAACTTGGGCACGTGCGAGCAGGCCACCGCGGTGACCATCTTGGCGCCGTCCTTGGCGATGCCGGCGTTCTCGTACTTGCGGCCGACCATGAAGCCGGTGATGTTCTGCAGGAACAGCAGCGGCACGCCGCGCTGCGCGCACAGCTCGATGAAGTGGGCGCCCTTCTGGGCCGACTCGCCGAACAGGATGCCGTTGTTGGCGACGATGCCGATGGGCATGCCGTAAAGGTGGGCGAAGCCGGTGACCAGGGTGGTGCCGTAGCGGGCCTTGAACTCGTCGAAACGGGAGCCATCGACGATGCGGGCGATCACTTCTCGCACGTCATAGGGCTTGCGGGTGTCGGTAGGGATCACCCCGTACAGCTCGGCCGGGTCGTAGAGCGGCTCCTCCGCATCCAGCAGCTTGAGGCCCACCGGCTTGTTGCGGTTGAGGGTGCCGACGATGCGCCGGGCGATATGCAGGGCGTGGGTGTCGTTCTCGGCCAGGTGGTCGGCCACCCCGGAGACACGGGTGTGCACATCGCCGCCGCCCAGGTCTTCGGCGCTGACCTCCTCGCCGGTCGCCGCCTTCACCAGCGGGGGGCCTCCGAGGAAGATGGTGCCCTGATTTTTGACGATGATGGTCTCGTCGCTCATCGCCGGCACGTAGGCCCCACCGGCGGTGCATGAGCCCATCACCACGGCGATCTGGGGGATGCCCTCGGCCGACATGTTGGCCTGGTTGAAGAAGATCCGGCCGAAGTGGTCACGATCGGGGAAGACCTCGTCCTGCTTGGGCAGGAAGGCGCCGCCGGAATCCACCAGATAGATGCAGGGCAGCTTGTTCTGCTGGGCGATCTCCTGGGCGCGGAGGTGCTTCTTGACCGTCATCGGATAGTAGGTGCCGCCCTTCACGGTGGCATCGTTGGCGACGATCATGCATTCGACGCCATTCACCCGGCCGATGCCGGTGATCACGCCGGCCGACGGAGCCTCGTTGTCGTACATGCCGTAGGCCGCCAGTTGGCAGACCTCCAGGAAGCCGGTGCCCGGGTCGAGCAGATGATCCACCCGGTCGCGGGGCAGCAGCTTGCCCCGCCCGGTGTGCTTGGCGCGGGCCGCCTCGCCGCCGCCGAGGGAGACCTGGGCGGCCTTCTCGCGCAGGTCGCCGACGATTCGGTTCATCGCCTCGGCATTGCTCTGAAACTCGGCGGAACGCGGGTTGATGCTGGATTTGATGACGCTCATGGGAAGCTCCTCAGCGCGCCGGTTCAGCAGGTTTCGGCGAACAGTTCGCGGCCGATCAGCATGCGGCGGATCTCGCTGGTGCCGGCGCCGATCTCGTAGAGCTTGGCATCGCGCCACAGGCGGCCGGTGGGGAACTCGTTGGTGTAGCCCACGCCGCCCAGGGCCTGGATCGCCTCGCCGGCCATCCAGGTGGCCTTCTCGGCGGTGTAGAGGATGACGCCGGCCGCGTCCTTGCGCAGCGTGCGGCTGTGGTCGCCGCGGTCGCAGGCCTGGGCCACCGCGTAGCCGTAGGCACGACAGGCCTGGAAGGTGGAGTACATGTCGGCCAGCTTGCCCTGCATCAACTGGAACTCGCCGATGCTCTGGCCGAACTGCTTGCGGTCGTGGATGTAGGGCACCACCACGTCCAGGCAGGCGGCCATGATGCCCAGCGGCCCGCCGGACAGCACGACGCGCTCGTAGTCCAGGCCGCTCATCAGCACCTTGGCGCCATTGCCCTCGCCGCCCAGCACATTCTCCTCGGGCACCTCGCAGTTGTCGAAGAACAGCGGGTAGGTGTTGGAGCCACGCATCCCCAGCTTGTCCAGGTGCTCGCCCTTGCTGAAGCCCTTGAAGCCCTTCTCGATGATGAAGGCGGTCATGCCGCGGGCGCCCATGGCCGGCTCGGTCTTGGCATAGACCACCAGGGTGTCGGCGTCGCCGCCGTTGGTGATCCACATCTTCGAGCCGTTGAGGCGCCAGCCACCGTCGATGCGGTCGGCGCGCAGCTTCATGCTGACCACGTCCGAGCCGGCGTTCGGCTCGCTCATGGCCAATGCACCCACATGCTCGCCACTGATCAGTCGGGGCAGGTACTTGTGCTTCTGCGCCTCGGTGCCGTTGCGCTTGATCTGGTTGACGCACAGGTTGGAGTGGGCGCCGTAACTCAGGCCCACCGAGGCGCTGGCCCGCGAGATCTCCTCCATCGCCACCATGTGGGCCACATAGCCCATGGCCATGCCGCCGTACTCCTCGGGCACCGTCAGGCCGTGCACGCCCAGCTCACCCAGCTTGCGCCACAGGTCGGCGGGGAACAGGTTGTCCTTGTCGATCTGCGCGGCGCGCGGGGCGATCTGCTCCTGCGCAAAGGTCCGCACCGCGTCGCGCAGTGCGGCGATGTCGTCGCCCAGGGGAAATTGGAAGGTGGATTCGAACATCACTGTCTCCGCGGTGGCGGCTCTTGTTTGAGCCTTACTCAATACAAACCCTGAGCCACTCCAGGCAGCATACCCATCAGTGGCGAGCCGCTGAAATCTACCAGTGGTCGACTTGCCTCGCAAGCCTTTTCTGAGTCATACTCAATTTCATGAACACCGCCGCCCCGGCCCGTCGCGCTGCCGCCAGCGCCAAGAGCGAGCAGCGCATCCGCGACATCCTGCGCGTCGGCCGCGAGGTCTTCGCCGAGAAGGGCTACGAGCGGGCCACCACGATCGAGATCGCCCAGCGCCTGGGCATCTCCGAGGCCACCGTGTTCACCTACTTCAGCGGCAAGCGCGAGCTGTGTGTGCGGGTGCTGGGCGACTGGTACGACGAAATCATTGCCGCCATGGAGGCCACACTGCCGCGCCAGTGCAGCGTGCGCGTGCAACTGGCGGTGTTCGTCGAGACCCACCTGCGCCTGTTTCTGATCCATGGCACGGGCCTGTGCGCGCTGGTGCTCAGCGAAGGCCGCAGCCGCGGGCAGGCATTGGGCGAGAGCTTCCTGCCGCTGCAGCGCCGCTACACCGCGCCGCTGATGGACCTGCTGGCGCGCGGCCAGGCCAGCGGCGAGATCCGCGCCGATGTGCCGCTGCGCCTGCTGCGACCGATGGTGCTGGGCCCGATGGAGCACATCCTGTGGGAGGTGGTGGGTCAACCTGACAAGCCGCTGGACCTGGACGCCACCGCGCGTGCCGTGGGCGAGATGGCCTGGAGCGCGATCGCCGCACCCCAGGCCGAGCTGGCCGCGCTGCGCACGTTGCGCACCGAGCTGCGTGGTGCGCTGCGGCGCTGCGGCGGCTGATCAGGGCACCAGCGCCAGGAACAGGAAGGCCGCGAAGATCACCAGGTGCACCGCGCCCAGCATCGGGTGGCTGCGGCCCGAGGCCAGTGTGACGGCCGACACCAGGAAGCTCAGCACCAGCAGCACCAGGTCCTTCGGGCCCAGGCCCAGCGTCAGAGGCAGGCCCAGCCACAGCGAGGCGACCGCCACCACCGGAATCGTCAGGCCGATGCTGGCCAGTGCCGAGCCGAAGGCCAGGTTCATGCTGGTCTGCAGCCGGTTGGCCAGCGCGGCGCGCAGCGCCGCCACCGTCTCGGGCAGCAGCACCAGCATCGCGATGACGATGCCGATCACCGCCCGTGGCGCGCCGGCGGCGCTCACCGCCGCCTCGATCGATGGCGAGAGCTGCTTGGCCAGTCCGACCACGCCCACCAGCGCCACCAGCAGCAAGGCGAAGCTGACCCAGGCCGCGCGGTCCGTGGGCGGCTCGGCATGGGCGTGGGGATCGTCGCGCACCTCGCCTGGTGGCAGGAAGTAGTCGCGGTGACTGATGGTCTGCACGAAGACCCAGACCAGCCACAGCACCAGCGAGGCCACCGCCGCGAAGCCCAGTTGCGCCGTGGTGTAGGTGGCACCGGCCGAGCTGGTGGTGAACGTGGGCAGCACCAGGGTCAACGCCGACAGCGCGATCAGCGCCGCCAGCCCGGCGTTGGCGCCCTCGATGCGGAACTGCTGCTCATGGTGACGCCAGCCGCCCGCCAGCAGGCACAGGCCGACCACGCCGTTGCAGATGATCATCACCGCCGAGAAGATGGTGTCGCGCGGCAGCTCGGCCTCGGCGCCGCCGCCGGCCAGCATCATCGTGACGATCAGGGCCGCCTCGATCACCGTCACCGCCAATGCCAGCACCAGCGTGCCCAAGGGCTCACCCACGCGGTGGGCCACCACCTCGGCGTGGTGCACCGCAGCCAGCACGGTGGCCATCAGGGCCACGGTGGGCAACAGCAGCCAGCCGCCGCTCAGCCACCCGGCCGGCAGCGCCAGCAGCGCAATGGCCAATGGCGGCAGGGCGTGGGTCCACAGGTGCATCGGGCCAGACTCCGTTCGAGGGATGGTCCATGTTAGTGTCCCGGGACCAACATGGCGGAACCGATGGACAAGACCCTCAGCACGCTGCTCGACAGCCCGACCAGCTTCGACGCGCCGGCCTACCAGGCCCGCCTGGGAGTCGAGGCGCCCGAGGACTGCTCCTTGGGCACGCTGGCCCGGTTGCTGCTGGCGCACATGCGCAGCATCCCCTTCGAGAACCTGGATGTGCTGCTGGGCCGGCCGCCACAGCTGGACCTGCCGGCGCTGCAGGACAAGCTGGTGGCGCGGCGGCGCGGCGGCTATTGCTTCGAGCACAGTGCGCTGCTGGGCGCCGCGCTGCGCTACTACGGCTTCGTGGTGCGTGACCACCTGGCTCGGGTGGTGGTCGAGCGCCCGCGCGAGCAGGCCGGCCGCACACACCACTTCCTGCTGGTCGCGCTGACCAGTGGGCCGGTGATCGTGGATGCCGGCTTCGGCGGCCTGGCACCACAGGTGCCGATACCGCTGATCGACGGCGCGCGCGTGCGCGCTGGCGGCGTCACCCACCACCTGCGGCGCACTGGCGCCTGGTGGAACCTGTCGGCCGAGGCACCCGATCTGCACGGCGAGCGGCTGCTGTGGACCTCCGCGTTGGAGGAATGCTTCGCCCCGGACTTCGAGATGGGCAACCACTTCACAGCCACCCACCCCAGCTCGCCGTTCCGGCGTCGCCTGGCGATGCGTGCCCTGGTGGACGGTGGTCGCGTGTCGGTGCTCAACCGCGACGTCACCTTGCGCCAGGGCCGCGTGGTTCAGCGCTGGACGCTGCGCCACCGGACCGCGCTGCAGGCCTTGCTGCGGCGGCACTTCGGGATGGACCTTCCCGAGGTGCAGCAACTGACGGTGCCCGATGTCCCTGGATGGGAGTGAGAATTGCTCGCAAATTGATTGATGTCAAGATGGGGTTGGCGCCGCACTGGTGGAATCCGAGCCTTCCACTGCGCGGGCCCATCGCATGCCCCACCTGGTCGACGACCCCCTGTCCAGCGCCCGTGCCGCCTGGCGCGTGACGCTGGCCTATGTCCTGTTCGGTGTCGTCTGGGTCCTGGGCTCGGACGCGCTGGTGCACGCAGTGTCGGACGACCCGGTCTGGCTGGACGCGGCGCAGTCGTTCAAGGGCCTGGCCTTCATCGGACTCACCGGCCTGGGCCTGTTTCTGCTGCTGCGCCGCGAGTACCGCCGGCTGCGCCACGCGCTGGCCGGCCAACAGCGCCAGTTCCTGCAACTGCACGAGAGCCTGGGCGAAGTGCTGTGGATGGCCTCGGCCGATGGCACGCGGATGCACCATGTCAGCCCGGCCTTCGAGACCGTCTATGGGCGCCCGGTGGCCGAGCTGCTGCAGCGCCCAGCGGTCTGGCGCGAGTCGATCCACCCGGACGACCTGGCGCAGGCCCGCGCCCTCGACCCGCGCCGGGCGGGTGGCGAGATGGTGCGCTGCGAGTACCGCGTCCTGCGCCCGGATGGCAGCGTGCGGTGGGTCGAGGACCGCAAGCGCATGATCCTGGGCGACGACGGCCAGCCGGTGATGATGGGTGGCATCGCCGAGGACATCACCGCGCGGCGGGAGCGCGATGCCGCTCAGGCTGCGCTGCAGGGCGAGCTGCAGCGCCTGGTGCAGGCCCGCACGGCCGAGCTGCAGGCCATCAATCTGGAGCTGGAGGCCTTCTCACGCACCGCGGCGCACGATCTGAAGAGCCCGCTGGCCGGCATTGCCGGTCTGGCGCAACTGCTGCGCAGCCAGCATGGGCAGGGCATGGACGACACCGGCCGCGGCTTCCTTGATCAGATCGAGCGCTCGGCCCGCGACATGTCCGAGCTGGTCAACGACCTGCTGGCGCTGTCGCGCGCGGGCAGCGTGCCGCTGGGCTGCGCCTGGATCGACCTGGCGCCGACAACCCAACGCCTGCTGGACGACCTGCAGCGGCTCGAGCCCTGGCGCCAGGTGGACATCGGCCTGCCTGCGTCGATGAACGCCTGGTGCGACGCCGGCCTGATGCGCTCGGTGCTGCACAACCTGCTGGGCAACGCCTGGAAGTACAGCGCGCGGCGTGATCGGGCCCATATCACGGTGGGTTGCAGCCAGGACGAGCGCGGCACGCTGCTGACGGTGACCGACCACGGCTCAGGCTTCGACGCCAGCCGCGTCGAGGGCGGACTGTTCCGGCCGTTCCAGCGCTTCCACACGCAGGCGCAGTTCCAGGGCTCGGGCCTGGGACTGGTGACTTGCCAGCGCATCGCGCAGCGCCACGGCGGACGGCTGGAGGTGCAGTCAACGCCGGGCGAGGGCACCCGGGTGAGCGTCTGGCTGCCGGCGTCGCCTGCACACGGGCCAGCCTGAGCGCCCCGCAGGCTCTCAAGAGAACGCCGGGCCGCCCCAGGTTTTCTTGTCCCCACGGCGGGCGGGCTGGGCGCAGCCCGGACCTGGGGACGCTCAGTAGCGCTCAGGCACGAACATGTCCGCCGGCACCGGCTGGCGGATGTAGTCGTCGTGGCGCTCACGCGGCGGCAGTTCGACCAGCGGCCTAAGCACCTCGTGGTAGGGGAACTGCTCCAGCAGATGGGCAATGCAGTTCAGGCGCGCCCGCTTCTTGTCCACCGCCTGCACCACCCACCAGGGGGCCTCGGCGATGTGGGTGCGCTCCAGCATCGCCTCCTTGGCCTTGGTGTAGTCCTCCCACCGGCGCCGGCTCTCCAGGTCCATCGGGCTGAGCTTCCACTGCTTGAGCGGATCGTGGATGCGGCTGAGAAAGCGCAGGTGCTGCTCGTCGTCGGTGATCGAGAACCAGTACTTGATCACACGGATGCCCGACCTCACCAGCATGCGCTCGAACTCGGGGACCGAGCGGAAAAACTCCTCCACATCGTCCTCGCTGCAGAAGCCCATCACGCGTTCCACGCCCGCCCGGTTGTACCAGCTGCGGTCGAACAGCACGATCTCGCCGGCCGCCGGCAGGTGCGGTACATAGCGCTGGAAGTACCACTGGGTGCGCTCGCGGTCGTTGGGGGCGGGCAAGGCCACCGTGCGGCACACGCGCGGATTCAGACGCTGCGTGATGCGCTTGATCGCCCCGCCCTTTCCGGCCGCATCGCGGCCCTCGAACAGGATCACCACCTTCTGCCGGCTCTCCTGCACCCAGTCCTGCAGCTTGACAAGCTCTCGCTGCAGCCGGAACAGCTCACGGAAGTAGACCAGCCGCTCGGCCCGCTGGGTGTCCTCGCCGGCCTCAAGGGCCAGCACATCGTCCGCCGTGCGGTCCTCGATCTCCAGCTCCAGTTCCTCGTCCAGGCCGTCGATCAGCTCCTCGCTGATGCGGCGCACCAGCGCCTGTCGTTCCTCACTCTGCATCGCAGTGTCTCCATGGTGAAGAGGGCCGGTGGATCAGCGCCTGACCGGCCCTGATCGGTTGACCCGGGTGAATCGTCGGGGCGAGGGTGCAGCCCTTCGGTGCAAAGACGATGACGGTCGAGCCGTGCTCGAACCAGCCCATCTCCTGGCCACGCGCCACGGTCGCATCGCAGTCGAATTCATGGGGGCCGGGGTGGTCGATGTTCAGCACCCGGTCCAGCACATGCAGCCGCAGGCTGGCCACCAGGATGGCTGCCACCGGCACCAGGGCCACGGGCATGCCATCGTCGAGCAGCGTCGCGTGGATGGCTGCGCGCTCGTTGCGGCAGAACAGGCGCTCCACGCGCTGCAAGGCGATCGGGTTGACGTTCCAGGTATCGCCCACCAGATGCGTGACATGCCGAACCACCAGATCGGCGGGCGCATGGAAGCGGTGGTACATGCCCGCCGTCAGCCGCAGCGTGACGAAGCAGCCATCGCGATACGTCGTCGCCTGGGAGCGGCTGCCGAACAGGTCCTCCAGGCGGTAGTTGAAGCCCTTGGCCTGCCAGATCTCGGTCCCAGAGGCGTCCCCGCAGGCGCCGACGATCGCGTCGCAGGGGCTGGCCAGCACACCGGGATCGGGGTCGAAGGGCCGTGCCCCCGGGCGCAGTTCGCGGATGAAAGCGTCGTGCAGGCTGCGGAAGCGCGGCTTGAGCGCATCCGCGAAGTCGACGTCGGAAAATGTCTTCCACAGGGCGATCGAGAGGTCACGCACCAGCGGCTGCTCGATCTTGCTGAACCAGCGCATGAAGCGGGTGAGCGCCAGGCGCGGCACCCGGTTGGTGAGCAGGAAGTTCAGATCCTCCTGCAGCAGCAGACGGTCGCGCCAGCGGCGCCAGGCAGGGGTATTCATCAGCATGTCAAGCAAGCGTGGCCCAGTGCGGCCATCGCAGCCCGCATCGAGTCATGGACAGCACACTTTCCCTCCTGTTTGGAAGCATCACCCTGGCCGGCCTGGCGCCGGCCATCCGCCGTCGCTGGCTGTTGTCGCGCGCCAAGCATCCGTCGCTCGGTGGCCACTCGCGCATGGCGCGTCGCGTGGCCCGTCTGTTGCCGGGCTATGCCTATGACGAGACCGAGTTCTTCGACCGCGACGGTGCGCCGCCAGCCCTCGTGGCGCAGCGCAGGCAGGCGATGCAGGCCCTGAGCGAGACGCTCCAGCAGCGCCATGCGCGCACGATCGCGATGACGCGCGAGGCCCGCGAGGGGATCTCGGACCTGCAGTTCACCAGCCGCTACCGGGTGCCCTACCAGTTCAGCCCCCTGGTTCAGCAATGGCTGCCCATCGGTGCGTTCTGGTCGTCCAGCAACGGCGTGACGCTGACCGACCTCGACGGCCGGTCGTTCTACGATCTGGCCGGCTCCTACGGCGTCAACCTGCTCGGCTACGACGCCTACAAGGACCTGATGGCCGAAGGGCTGCGCCGGACCCAGGACCTGGGCCCCGTCCTCGGGGGCTATCACCCGGTGGTGGTGGACAACGTGCGCCGCCTGAGGCAGGTCAGCGGCCAGGAGGAAGTGTCGTTCCACATGTCGGGGACCGAGGCGGTGATGCAGGCCGTGCGCCTGGCCAGGTACCACACCCGGCGCAGCCATGTGGTGCGCTTCTGCGGCGCCTATCACGGGTGGTGGGATGACGTGCAGCCCGGACCGGGCAACCCCCAGGCACCGGGCCAGGTCTACACGCTGGCGGACATGAGCGAGCGCAGCCTGGCGGCGCTGCGCAGCCGGCGCGATGTCGCCTGCGTCCTGGTCAACCCGCTGCAGGCCTTGCACCCGAACGCTGCGGCTGCGGGCGATTCCTCGCTGATCGACAGTTCGCGTCGAGCCGGCTTCGATCGGGCGGCCTATACCGCCTGGCTGAAGTCGCTGCGTGCGCTGTGCACCGAGCGCGGCATCGTGCTCGTCCTGGACGAGGTCTTCCTGGGCTTCCGTCTCGCCCCAGGCGGCGCCCAGGAGTACTTCGGCGTGCAGGCCGACCTGGTGACCTACGGCAAGACGCTGGGTGGCGGCTGGCCGATCGGTGTGGTCTGCGGGCCGCACCGGCTGATGCGGCGGTACCGCGAGGATCGTCCGGCCGATGTCTGCTTCGCGCGCGGCACCTTCAATGCCCACCCCGGCGTGATGGGCGCGATGTCGGCCTTTCTTGAACACCTGGACCGGCCGCAGACGAGAGCGCTCTATGAAGGCCTGGATGAACGTCAGGATGCGCGCGCCGCCCTGCTGAACGCGGAGCTGGCGCGTCACGACCTGCCCGTCGAGGTGAAGAACCTGTCGACCGTCTGGACCGTCAACTACACCCGGCCCTCGCGCTACAACTGGCTGCTGCAGTACTACCTGCGCGAGCAGGGGATCGCCCTGTCCTGGGTGGGCACCGGGCGGATGATCTTCAGCCTGAACTGGCACGACGGTGACTTCGGAGACTTCGTGCAGCGCTTCGTCAGCGCGGCCCAGGCCATGCGGAGCGCGGGCTGGTGGTGGGGTGATGCGGCGCAGAGCAACCGCGACATCCGCCGCGGCCTGCTGCGCGAGATGCTGGCCCGCCGCTGAGATCAGCCGTGGCGGACATGGACCATCGGGTCCAGTCGTTCGCCACGGAACAAGGCCAGCGGCGAGCGCCAGTACAGGCGGACATCGTTGAGAGGGTCTGTGAGGATCTTGGTCATCCAGGCCAGCGCCGCCAGTGGTCCGCGCAGGTGGACCAGGTGCACGGTCCGCCAAGCCAGGCCAGCAGCACCCAGGCACAGCCAGACCCATCCGACCTGCCGCCAGAATTCGGCCACGCTGTCCGCCGCCGGCCACAGGGCCAGGCTCCAGATGCGCGGCAGGAACCAGATCAGCGCCGGCACGCCCGCCCAGATGGCCAGCAGCACCACCTTGCGGTCGAGGTTGTAACCCACCTTGACCGCCTCCTTGTACTCGTTGCTGACCTGGTTGACCTGATCAAAGCCCTGAGGCTCGAAGAAGAAGTGGCCGGACTGCCGGGTCACCATGGACCAGCCCCAGCCAATCAGTGCGGCGGTGGGGGGGTCGAAGAACAGCACGCCATAGGCGCACAGGAAACCCAGTGCGCTCAGCAGGTGCAGGGTCTGGTTGATCCGGCTCTGGTGGTAGTAGCGGTGATCGTCCCAGCGCTGGGTCCGCAGCTCGTCGATGAACGCCTTGAAAAACATGCCATGCCTCATGGGTGGTCGTCCGGCGGTTGCCTGAAAGTGACGCGATGGTGACCGCCGTATATGAACAGCGCGTGACGGCTTCGCTGCTCGATTCGCCATCAAAGCGTCACGCGGCTGTTGCAGTCCAGGCGCAGCATCGCGCCATGAACGCTGGCTCGAGCAAGGAACTGGACATCGTCATTGACGAGCTTCCCGCGCCGCGCCCTTCACTGCGGCTGAGCGTTGTCAGCGAGACCTATCCGCCCGAGGTGAATGGGGTGGCGCGCACGATCGCCTGTGTCGTCGAGGGGCTGCGCAGTCGCAACCACGACCTGCAGCTGGTTCGTCCGCAGCAGCCCGGCGATGGCAGCGCGGACACGATGCCTCGCTTTCACGAGGTGTTGATGCGGGGACTGCCGATCCCGCGCTATCCCCATCTGCGGGTGGGACTGGTGTCCACCCGGCGACTGGTCAGCCTGTGGTCGCGCCGGCGGCCCGATCTGGTGCACATCGCGACCGAGGGCCCGATGGGCTGGTCCGCGCTGCAGGCCGCCACCCGGCTGCGCATCCCGGTGTGTTCGGACTTCAGGACCAACTTCCACGCCTACAGCAAGCACTACGGGATCGGCTGGCTGCACAAGCCGATCATGAGCTACCTGCGCAAGTTTCACAATCAGACCGCCTGCACCATGGTGCCCGACGACGGCCTGCGCCAGCAGTTGATGGACTATGGGTTTCGCAACGTCGTCACGGTGGCCCGGGGTGTCGATGCGACCCAGTTCGACCCTCGACTGCGCAGCGAGGACCTGCGTCGCGCCTGGGGCGTCCTGCCACAGGATCTGGTGGTGCTGCATGTGGGGCGTCTGGCCGCCGAGAAGAACCTGGCGACCCTGCAGGAGGCCTTCGCGGCCATTCAGCGCGTCATCCCGCGTTCACGCCTGGTGGTGGTCGGCGATGGTCCCTCGGCGCGCGAAGTGCAGCGCGCCTGCCCGTCGGCCATCATGGCCGGAATGCGCCATGGTGCGGAGTTGGCCGCCCACTATGCCAGCGGCGATCTGTTCCTGTTTCCCAGCGTGACCGAGACCTACGGCAATGTGACGGCCGAGGCCATGGCCAGCGGGCTGCCGGTGCTGGCCTTTGACTATGCGGCGGCCTCGCGACTGATCGTCGATGGCGTCAATGGCGCGACGGTCCATTTCGGCGACCAGGCCGCCTTCATCGCGCGGGCCTCGGCGCTGGCCTGTCAGCCGGAGGCCCTGCGCGGGATGGGGCGTCGGGCACGCCAGACGGCCGAGGCACAGCGGTGGGAATCGGTGGTGGAGTCGCTGGAGACGATCTACCGGACCGTCATCGATGCCGCGGCGCACTCGCCCGCCGCGTTGACCTCCCGGCGACCGGCCTGGCTGGGCGCCTGAGCAGCCGCCACAAGACCAGCATCGCCAGGGCCACGCCGACACCGAAGATCGCCAGCAGTGTCGAGATGGACCAGGGCAGCTGCCAGCTCAGCGCGTACAGGGCCAGCATGATCAGCACGCTCAGGTTCTCGTTGAATCCCTGAACGGCGATCGATCGCCCGGCACTGAGCACCGTGTGGCCGCGATGCTGCAGCAGGGCGTTCATGGGCACCACCAGCAGCCCTCCCACCGCCCCGGTGAAGGCCAGCAGCGGCCAGGCCAGGGCCAGCTGCTCAACCTGGGCCAGGGCCGCGATCATCAGGCCAAACACCACCCCCAGCGGCAGCACGCGCTGGGCCTGAGCCAGCGGTACCAGCCGTCCGGCCAGGGCTGCGCCACTCACCACCCCCAGCGCCACCGCCAGCTGCAGCTGCGCGCCCTGGGCCAGCGCCAGTCCCAGGGCCTCCTGCGTCCAGCGGAGCACCGCCACCTGTAGCGTCGCACCCACCCCCCAGAACAGCGTGGTCACCGCCAGCGACAGGCCGCCCTGGCGGTCGGCCCACAGGCGGGCATTGGCCGCGGCAAAGTGCCGCCAGAGGGCCAGCGGTCGCCAGCGCGGACGGGCGTCGCGGACGCCCGTGTCGGGCACGGTGCGCTGGATCACCGCGGCCAACAGGTAGACCAGCAGCGCCACGGCGCAGGCGGCGAGCAGCGCATCGACACCGGTGTGCTGCCGAACCCAGGCCGTGACGTCCGCCGAGACCAGCCAGCCGCCACAGCCGATGCCCGCCAGCGCCGCCAGCACCACCGAGATCTCGATCCATCCGTTGGCGGCCACCAGCCGCTGAGGTGGCACCAGTTCGGTCACCAATCCGTACTTGGCCGGGGCATAGGCCGCGGCGCCCAGCCCGATCAGGGCATAGCCCCAGACCGGGTGCGCGCTGGCCATCATCAGCAGCGCGCCCAGCATCTTGACGCCGTTCATCCAGGCCAGCAGCCGGGCTTTCGGCACGGCGTCGGCGAGCGGCCCCACCAGGGGCGCCAGCGCCACGTAGGACCCGTTGAAGCCCAGTTTCAGCAGCGGCGCCCACCAGCCCGGCAGGCCGGCGGCCTGCAAACGGGCGAAAGCGATGATCAGCAGGGCATGGTCGGCCAGGGCACTGAGGAACTGCGCCGCCATCAGCGGGCCGAAGCCACGTGGCCAGCCCGTTGCCGCAGCAGGCGCGTCTGACATGCGCCCGATTGGCGCATGGCGGTCTTCATCGCCGATGACCGGTCCGTGTCAGGGGCGTGACGGGCCAAGGTCTTGCAGTGCCGCTTGCAGCAGTGTGCCGAAACGTTCCACATCGCCCAGCTCGCGCGCCATCAGCAGCACCAGTTTCACCAGCATCAGCTCGCTGCGATCCTCGGGGGCCTGGTCGATGGCTTCGGCCAGGCGGTCGTAGACCCGTTCCAGGTCGGGGGTGCTCAGGCTCATGGCAGGGCTCGCGGTCAGAGCGTTCATCGGGCGGTGGCGCGGCACAGCGCGCGTTCCAGGCGGCGGGCATCCAGCGACAGCCAACGCGCGCAGACATGCTGGTCAGGACGCAGCAGGTAGCAGCTGCCGGCCTGGCGCACGCCATAGCGCTGGTGCACCAGGCCCTGGGGGTCGACGACCAGCCGATCGGCGCCGCCAGCGGCCTGACCCTCGCTGCGCACGGCCACCAGTTGCAGCGGCAGGCCACGCTCGCGCCAGCGACGCACCTCGGCCTGCACGGCGGCTGGCACCGGGCCCTGGCGGTCGAAGTGCATCAGCCAGAACGCCGGACCGAAGTGGTCCATCAGGTGTTCATCCGGGCCCAGGCGCACATTGGGCATCGGCGCGCCATCGCGCGGGCCGGCACTGAACAGCGCATCGTCATCGTCGTGGCTGTTCAGCGGCGAGTCGGCATAGTCGTGCGGCCGCGAGGTGCGCCAGTGGAACAGCGGGCCGACGAAGGGCTGGCTCAGCGACAGGCTCAGCACCGCATCGCGCAGCAGCCGGAAGCCGCGCGTGGGCGGCGTCATGAATCGGGTGCTCTTGCTGGCCTCGTCGATGATCTCGCGCGCCGCGGCCACCCGCTCGTGGCTGTAGCTGGCCAGCAGCGCCGGCCCGCTCAGGCCCTTGAGCACGAAGGCCAGCTTCCAGCCCAGGTCGTGCGCGTCCTGCCAGCCGGTGTTGGCACCGCGCACGCCGAAGATCGGCAGCATGTGCGCGGCGTCGCCGCAGAACAGCAGGCGATGGTGGCGGTAGTCGGGCAGCGTCATCGCGCGGGCCGAGTAGACCGAGCACCAGTCCATCTCCCAGGCGGCGCCGGCGTGGCCGATCATCGCCAGCTGGGCGTCGATGCGGGTCTTCAGCGACTCGGGCGACAGGGCCTGCTCGGGTGTCTCGCCGGCCGGCAGCTGGTAGTCGATGCGCCAGATGCCGTGCGGCTCGCGGTGCATCAGCACGGTGTTGCCGGGGTTCCAGGGCGGATCGAAGAAGGCCAGGCGCTCGGTGGGCAGCGGCAGGTCGACACGGATGTCGGCGATCACGAAGCGGCCTTCGTAGGAGGCCCCTTCCATGCGCAGGCCGCACATCTGGCGCAGCTCCGAGCGCGCGCCATCGCAGGCCACCACCCATTCGGCCGCCTGCTCGTAGGGGCCGGCCGGGGTATCGACCTCCAGGCGCGCGCCGGCGCCGTCGTCGTTGCGCAGGACGCGGGTGACCTTCTGACCCCAGCGCAGCTCGATCAACGGCTGGGCCGCGACCTGGTCCAGCAGCGCCTCTTCCAGGTACTGCTGCTGCAGGTTGATCATCGGGTGGAAGCGGTCGTGGTCGTCGTGCGGCGCCTCCATGCGAAAGACCCGCTGGCCGC
Source organism: Burkholderiales bacterium (assembly GCA_017302485.1). Lineage (GTDB taxonomy): Bacteria > Pseudomonadota > Gammaproteobacteria > Burkholderiales > Burkholderiaceae_C > Ideonella. The sequence goes on from JAFLDI010000039.1 coordinate 15,326, forward strand.
GGAAGTAGGAGTTGCCGCTGCGCCAGGGCAGGCCGGCAGCGGTGATCGCCCGATCGGCGCCCACCTGCTGCAGGATCTCCATCGAGCGGCGGGTGAAGACGATCGCCCGGCTGCCCTCGGAGACCTGCTGCTGCGCCTCCAGCAGCAGCACCGGCACGCCATGGCGCGCCAGGTCCAGCGCCAGCGCCAGACCGATCGGGC
>JAFLDI010000390.1 GCA_017302485.1 Burkholderiales bacterium
GGCGCGCTGCCCGGGGCCGCGGCGCGCCGGGCAACCTGTCACACAGGCCGCTTCGGGCGTCGGCGCCGGCCGACGCCCCTGCCGACTACTGCACGGGCGGCCTGAGGCCGCCCCGGGGGCTCACTGGATGTCCAGGAAGATCGCGGTCACCGGACCGGTATGGCCCTTGACATTGGTGCCTTCAACCCACACCAGATGCCGGCCTGACGCCAGACCGGCCGTCGGCAGGCTGAGGTGGACGTTCTCGACCTTGCCATTGAAGGCGCCATCGGTGGCGGTCATCGGCAGACCGACGGCGCCGGGCGCCCAGGGTGGCACGTCAATGTAGGCCTTGGCCGAGGCGATCTTGGGCGTCGCCTGCTTGCCGTTGGCGGTGCTCAGCCGCTTGGCGTCGATCTTGGCGTTGAGCGTCACCGACGCGCCGGGCGGCACGTTGTTGGCACTCAGGCTCAGCGACAGGGCGTCCGGACCCGACGGCAGGATGTAGGGCGCGCGCACCACCTTGGCGGCGTACATCAGTGCGGCCACGTTGGCCGACTTGATCGCCGGATAGGTGGCGCAGCTCTGGAAGAAGGTGGTGCCCAGTTCGAAGGTGTAGGCGGCCACACCGAGCTCGCCGTAGCTCACGCCGTCGGTGGTGCCGTCGGTGGGGTACAGGCCGATCGATTGTTCCGGGAAGTGGCCGTTGAGATAGGCGAAGCGCCGGCCCAGGGTCTGCAGATCGGCGGCGTTGCCGGTGGGGGTGTTGGTCGAGCCCCAGGGCCACAGCACCAATTGGCCATAGCTGTGCATGTCGATGTGGATGCCGCTGGTGTCGCGCGGCGCCGCGTCGCTCACGCCGGTGCCCCGGCGGTCCGGCCACAGCGTGCGCACATAGGCCTGCATGGCCTGCGTTTCAGGCTCGGAGCCGGCCGAGGGGCCGCGGTAGGTCTCGGCGCAGGCATTGCCGCTCGAGCCCTGACCGTTGGTGACATTCCAGTTGAAGGTGAAGTTGCGGTTCAGGTCGGCGCCACGGCTGTTGCTGTTGACCCCGCAGTAGTTGCGGTTGGTGTTCTTGCGCCACATCAGCCCGGTCTCGGCCTTCTTGCGGCCGTCGGGGTTGGTGTGCAGCAGCAGGTGGACCTCGTGGTGGTCCAGGATCCAGGTGGCTTCGGGGTCGGTGCCGTGGCCGTTGACCAGTTGCTGGGCCAGCGCCAGTACGGTGGGCGCGGTGACGTACTCGCGCGCATGGATGGCCGAGTTGACGAAGAGCTTGGGCTTGTCACCGCCGATGGCCGAGTTGGTCAGCTTGAGCACCTTGAGGTCGTGGCCGCCCAGGCCGTTGGCCTTTTCCCAGCTGTCGCCGATCGCGGTGTAGCTGGCCAGCGTGGGCCGGGCCGCGACCAGGGCCTGCGCAGCGGTCTGGGTTTCCTCGACGGTCTCGTAGCAGCTGTAGCCAGGGATGGACTCGGTGCCTACATCCTGGCCGGCGCGCTTGCCCAGGATGCGCGGACTGGCCTGGCGCGACAGCGCGTCGAGTTGGCGCTGCCGCAGCGCGGCGAAGTCAACTGCGGGTTCGATGCGACGGGCGTGCGGGCGCAGACGGGCGAGTTCCTCGTCGTCGAGCTGCATGACCAGCACGGCCTGCTTCCAGTGCCCGTCCACCACGGCGTCGTGCAGGCTGATCATCGCCTTGCGCGCGGTGGCGGCGTCGGCGAAGCTCACCCGGTAGTACTGGGCGGTGGCGCGCTCGGCGTCCGCTTCGGCCTGCCACTCGGCACGGCTGTGGGCGGTCATGGAATGGGCGCCAGCCAGCAGCGGGAGCAGCAGGGCGGCGATCGCGGTCAGGGTGTGGCGCGGCATCAGCAGTCTCCTTGATTCGAAGTCCGAGATGCTACGCTGGACGAGCTCCGGTGCCAGCCCCTAACAGCGGCTCAGCCGAAGAGCCCCCGGTGCTGCTCGCGCAGCAGGTTCTTCTGCACCTTTCCCATGGTGTTGCGCGGCAGCTCGGCCACCACGAAGACCTGCTTGGGCACCTTGAAGTTGGCGATCTTCGATTTCAGTGCCGCAACGATGGCACCACCTTCCAGCGTGGCGCCGGGCTTGGGCACCACCACCGCCACCACGCCCTCGCCGAAGTCGGGATGCGGCAGGCCGATCACCGCGCTCTCGGCCACGCCGGGCATGTCGTTGATGAAGCCCTCGACCTCGGCCGGGTAGACGTTGTAACCGCCGGTGATGATCAGGTCCTTGCTGCGGCCGACGATGGTCACGTAGCCATCCGCATCGCGCTGGCCGACGTCGCCGGTCTTGAACCAGCCGTCGTCGGTGAACTCCTCCTTCGTCTTCTCGGGCATGCGCCAGTAGCCGGCGAAGACGTTGGGACCATGCACCTGGATGCCGCCGATCTCGCCGGCCGGCAGGTCCTGGCCGGCATCGTCGCGGATGCGCAGGCCCACGCCCGGCAGCGGGAAGCCCACGGTGCCGCCGCGGCGCTCGCCATCGGCCGGGTCGCAGGGGTTGGAGGTCAGCATGATGGTCTCGCTCATGCCGTAGCGCTCCAGGATGGTGTGGCCGGTGCGCTGCTGCCAGTCGGTGAAGGTCTCGATCAGCAGCGGCGCCGAGCCGCTGATGAACAGCCGCATGTTCCGGCAGGCCGCGCGGTCCAGGCCCTTCTCGGCCAGCAGGCGCACGTACAGCGTGGGCACGCCCATGAAGACGGTGGCCTCGGGCAGGCGCGCCAGCACCGCCCGGGGGTCGTACTTCGCGAACCAGATCATCTTGCTGCCGTTGAGCAGTGCACCGTGCGAGGCGACGAACAGGCCGTGCACATGGAAGATCGGCAGCGCATGGATCAGCACGTCACCCGCTTGCCAGCGCCAGTAGTGCTTGAGCACCTGGGCATTGCTGGCCAGGTTGCGGTGCGACAGCATCGCCCCCTTGCTGCGACCGGTGGTGCCGCTGGTGTAGAGGATGGCGGCGAGCTCGTCGCTCTCCTTGAAGGCCGGCGTGTGTTCATCGGCCTGGAAGGCGGCGCGCTCCAGCAGCGTGCCGCTGCGGTCCTCGTTGAGCGTGAAGACATGGGTGGTGCCGGCGGCAAAGGCGATGCGGCTGACCCAGGTGAAGTTCTTCTGCGTGGTGACGAAGACCGCCGGCTCGGCATTGCCGATGAAGTACTCGATCTCGGCCGCCTGGTAGGCGGTGTTCAGCGGCAGGTAGACATGGCCGGCGCGCAGCACCGCCAGGTACAGGATCAGCGCCTCGACGCTCTTCTCGGTCTGCACCGCCACGCGGCTGGCCGGCGGCAGCTCCAGCGAATCCAGCAGGTTGGCGATGCGCGCGCTGGCGCGGTCCAGGTCGCGCCATGTGTAGAACAGCGGGGCGCCGGGGCCGTCGGCAGTCTCGATCGCGCAGGCGTCCAGGTCGGCCGGGAAGTGCTGGCGCAGCGTGACGAAGAGGTTGTGGTTGAGCATGGGAGTCTCCTGGCCCGTCAGCGGAACACCGCCGGGCGCTTTTCGTTGAACGCCGCCAGGCCCTCGCGGTGCTCCTCGGACGGGGCGTAGGCGTAATGGGGTTCGCGC
>JAFLDI010000391.1 GCA_017302485.1 Burkholderiales bacterium
GCTGAACTGGCGCAGCCCGATTCAGGTCTTCGCGGAGCTGATGCAGGGCTTGGCTGAATCCCATCAGGCTACAGTCCACTGATCAATCAACGAGTGCTGGGTGTTGCACTTCGGACTTGAGAACGCCTAGTATTAAATTGGGCGCGAAAACCGGCGCCTGTTACAAACCATTCTGCAGCGCAGCCGGGTGCTTGCCAAGAGAGACAACGATTGGGCCCGGCCGGTGCGCCGTGCGAGGCCTCAAGCCGCCGCGACAGCCCTGAGGATGTCTGGTTGGCCGCGCCCGAAGGTGGCGGCGTGGCGCAACCGCAGGCACGGGGCCAGGCTGCTGGGTCGCTGCGTTCCAGCCGTAGGCGCACGCCGTTGCGCTGGAGTTCATCGGCCCGACCTGGCCCGCCTGCGGCGCGGGTGGCCAGATCGCCAGACGGGTCGTGTAGCCCGCAGGCGCCGGGGCCTGCCTGCAGTCACCTTGAGCCGCAGTCTCAGCCCCGCAGCCGGTCCAGCCCGAACAGCGCCGACAGCTTGGCGTCCAGCGTGGCGGTGGGCAGCAGGCGCTTGAGCCACACCAGCTTGGCGCTGTTCGCGCCGGCGCGGTAGAGCGGGCCCGGCGACGGCTGGTCCAGGTGATCGGCCAGACCGCGCACGAAGTCGGCCACCGGTGTGGCCCCTTTCTGCGAGGCCTGGGCGCGGCGCAGCACCGCCTTGGCCACGGGCGCGTACAGCGAGCCCTCGGGCAGTTGCACCCGCTCGCCCCCGGCGTCGCCAAAGCCCGAGACGATGCCACCCGGCTGCACCGTCACCACCCGGATGCCGAAGGGCGCCAGCTCCATGCGCATCGCGTCGGCCAGCGCATGCAGCGCGGCCTTGCTGGCGCAGTAGGCGCCGGCAAAGGGCGTGGCGGTGACGCCGGAGACACTGCCGATGTGCGCCACGCAGGCCTGCGGCGCGGCGGCGCGCAGGCAGGGCAGCAGGGCCTGGGTCACGGCCACCGGGGCCACCACGTTGGTGTCGAGCTGCTGGCGCAGCGCCTGCGGCGACAGGTCCATCAGCGCGCCGAACTGGCCGTAGCCGGCGTTGTTGACCAGCAGATGCAGCGGCAGGCCCTCGGCCTGCAGCGTGGCGGCCAGCGCGGCGATAGAGGCCGGGTCGTCCACATCCAGCGCCATCGCGCGCGCACCGGCGTCCACCAGCGCCTGCAGACGCTCGGGCTGGCGCGCGGTGGCGATGACTTGCCAGCCACGGCGCAGCAATTCGGCCGCCAGCGCGGCGCCAATGCCGCTGGAGCAGCCGGTGATCAGGGCGGTGCGCTGGGTGCTCATGCCTGCGGCGCCAGGAAGCGCCGCTCCCATTCGCTGATGTGGTTCAGGTAGCTGTCGTGCTCCAGTGCCTTGACGGCCAGGTAGGCGCGCACGAAGTCGGCGCCCATCAGCCGCGCGGCGTGCGGGCTGTGGGCCATGCGCTCGTGCGCGGCCAGGAAGGTGCGCGGCAGGCCGTGCGATTCGTCGTAGCCGTTGCCCTGTACCGGCTCGGTGGGTGTGAGCTGTTCCTCCAGCCCGGCCAGGCCGGCGGCCAGCGACGCGGCGATCGCCAGGTAGGGGTTGGCATCCGCGCCGGCGATGCGGTTCTCCACCCGCCGCGCCACAGGCGCCGAGGTGGGCACGCGCAGGCCCACGGTGCGGTTGTCGCGGCCCCAGGCCAGCGTGGTCGGCGCCTGGCTGCCGCTGACGTAGCGCCGGAACGAGTTGACGAAGGGCGCGTAGACCAGCATCAGGTCCGGACCGTAGGCCTGCAGGCCGGCGATGAAGTGGCCCAGCGCGGGCGTGTCGGCGCCGGACGCGTCGGTGAAGATGTTGCGACCATCGGCATCGACCACGCTCTGGTGCAGGTGCATGCTGCTGCCGGCCTCGCCGCTGATCGGCTTGGCCATGAAGACCGCGTTCAGGCCGTGCTGCAGCGCCACCTCCTTGGCCGCCAGCTTGAACAGGAAGGCCTGGTCGGCCACCGCCAGCGCGTCGCCATGCAGCAGGTTGATCTCGTACTGGCTGCAGCCGACCTCGTGGATCCAGGTGTCGCCGCGGATGCCCAGCGCGTCGATCGCGGCGTGGAAGGCATCCCAGAACGGCGCCAGCTCATTGAGCAGGTTCAGGCTGAAGGCCGACTGACCCACCTCGGCGCGGCCGCTGCGGCCCACCGGGGCGGTCAGGGGCTTCGCCGGGTCGGTGTTGGGCGCGGTCAGGTAGAACTCGATCTCGGGCGCCACCACCGGCGTCAGGCCGCGCTCGGCATAGCGCGCCAGCACGGCCTGCAGCACCTGGCGCGGCGCGAAGGCGCAGGGCCGGCCGTCCAACTCGATGCAGTCGTGGATCGCCATCCAGCGCGGCGTGCTGGCCCAGGGCACCGGGCGCAGCGTGGCCATATCGGGCACCAGGCGCACGTCGGGGTCGGCGTCGGGAAAGATCGGGTCGTAGGAGTACTCGCCGGTCACGCACTGCATCGGGATGGCCTGGGCGATGCGCAGCTCCTGCCCACGGGCGAAGGCCGCGGCCGGCATCAGTTTGCCGCGCGGGTAGCCCGAGACATCGGGGAACAGGCATTCGATGTCGCGCACGCCCAGCGTCCTGAAACGCTCGGCCAGATCATCGTTGGAAGAAGTGCTCATTTCACGCCTGCGGGCAGCGGCAGGCCCTTGTCGGTCATGACCGCACGCAGGCGATCGGGGTAGTCGGAGATGATGCCATCCACGCCCCAGTCGATCAGCTCGGCCATGCGGGCCTTGTCGTTGATCGTCCAGGGGATCACGACCAGACCCAGGTCGCGCGCTTCCTTCAGCAGCGCGGGCGTCAGGTTGCGGTGGTTGACGCCCCAGATCACGCCGGGCGCGTCGCCGGCCGAGGCGCGGATGGCGCGCGGCACCGAGCCGCCGTGGTCCTTCACCAGGCGGCCGGCGGTCCAGGTGCCGTCGCGCACCGTGGAGTAGTCGGGGAAGTCCATCGTCAGATACATGGTGCGCAGGCCCGGCTGTTTCTTGTGCAGCAGCTGCAGCGTGCGCCAGTCGAAGCTCTGCACCATCACCCGCTGGGTCATGCCGTGCGCGCGGACCACCGACAACAGGGCATCGACGAAGGGCTCGGGCGCCAGCGTGTCCTCGGGGTAGCGCGGGTCGAGCTTGGTCTCGATGTCGAAGTGGATGTCCTTGGCCCCCAGGCGCTGCACCAGCTCGAAGACCTCGGACAGCGTCGGGATGCGCTGGCCGTCGATCGCCTGCTGGTCGGGAAAGTCGCGGCCGTACTTGGTGCTGCTGTCGTGGCGGCCGACGTCGTGCGTCTTGACCGTGGCCAGCGGCAGGCGGTGGATCAGCAGGTCGTCGCGGGTGAGGAAGCGGCCCTCGGCGTCGCGCACGATGGCCTTGTTCAGCGCGCGGTCGTGGTGGATCACCACCGCCCCGTCGGCCGTCACTGCCGCATCCATCTCCAGCGTGGTGACACCCAGACGGATCGAGCGCTCGAAGGCGGCCAGCGTGTTCTCGGGCCACAGGCCGCGACCGCCGCGGT
>JAFLDI010000392.1 GCA_017302485.1 Burkholderiales bacterium
GGCGCCATCCCCTTGGGCACGGCGAGCCCCGCCAGCGCCACAGTGCCCGGCAACGGCAGCGCCAGCTTCACGTGGTCCTATAGCGCGGTCGGCACCGGCTCGGTCGGCCTGCAGGGTTCGGCCTTCGGAACGGACCAGTTCTCGGGGCAGGCCGTCAACACCGGCACGGTCGGAAGTCCATCGATCACGATCAACGCTCCCGCCAACCTCAGCGTGGCGCTCAATGCTGAGCCGAACCCGGTCGGTACGGGGCGCGCGATCACCGTGCTGATGACGGTCAGCAATCTTGGGCAGACCTCGGCCCAGCTGGTCTCGGCCTCGGCTTTGACCACCTTCGGGCCATCGGGCGTGACCTCGGCTGCAGCGGCGGTCCCAGCCGTGGTCGCTAGCCTGGCGGGCGGCACGAGCACGGTCTTCACCTACGTCTTCGCCGCCAACAACGTCAGCGGCAGCCTGGGCTTCTCGGGCCTGGCCTGGGGACGGGACGCCAACGAGCTGGCCACCAAGACGGCCCAGGTCGCGGCGTCGACCCCCATCACGGTCTTCCCCCAGGGCAACTTGGCTCTCCAGAGCTTCTCGCTGGCCCCGGCCGGCCCCGTCTCGGTCGGCCAGAGCGTCACGGCCGTCCTGAGCGTCTACAACAGCGGCCAGGGAGAGGTCCTGTTCGGCGAGGTAAAGGGTCGTGATGTCGCTCATGCCCGCGCGATACGCGTCCTCGGCGATCTGGCGGCGGGATTCCTGAAGAGGCAGGAGCGTGCTGCGCACGCGGGTCAGGTTCTCGAGCGAACTGGCGAGCGTTGCGTAGGACGTCCGCACTTCCTCGATCACCAGACGCTTGGCGAGCGAGAGCTCATGTCGGGCGCGCTGGATCCTGGCGGCGGCGGCTGCGCGGCTTGCGGAGCCTGTGTCGTAGATGGGAATGGGCGTGCTGATGGTTGGCCCGACGCGCCAATCGTCATCACGTGTCGCATCAACACCAGCGTCGACGGGTTCCCACACGCTCACTCGGGAGAGGGCGGCATCATCGCCGAGGGCGGCCAGTTCCCAGCCGAGCGACTGGAGCTCGGGTCGGTGCGTCAACGCGGTTCTGATGAACGCATCCTCGGGGACGGAAGTCGTGGAGGGTGGGGTCCAGGAATCCAGGGCCCATGTCGCGGATCCGGAGGGCTCGCCGGTCGATCCGGTGGAAGTGACCGTCGACGGTCAGCCGGTGGAACTCAAGCCCAGCTCCTTCGACGTGGAATCGCCACTGGAGCCGGTGCCAGTGTCGCGCCTGGCCGAGTTCCAGGTCAGCGACACCTACCCGCTCAGCGGTACTGGCCTGGCGCCGGGGCTGTATCGCACCGAATTCAACTATCGCAAGAGCCCGCAGTCCAAGGATGCGCTGGTGCTGGTGCGCGCCGATCAAGCCTTCCTGCTGGTCGGCGTGGCCAAGCGCTCGACCTTCCTCGACCTCTCGGTGGCCTACGACTTCTTCGACGCCGAGGCCGAGGCGGACGATGCCGATGAACTCGATTTCTCGATGATCTAGGGACGGGGCACGGGGCACGGGGCACGAGGAGCACGCTGGATCTCATGTGCTTGATTCAGGCGGGTCAAGGGGCAGGGGTCAAGGGAAACAGAACACCGCATGGCCCGACGATGACGTGGGCCGAATCCCCTGCCCCCTGACCCTTGCCCCGCTCTGGCTCTGCGGTGCAACTCACTCGAACCCGTCGCCAAACACCTGCGCATTGCATGCCGCCCACCAGCACGGATTGCCGGCGATGAATTGCTCCACCGCGGCGATCCGTGGCTGCTCGGCATGCGGCTGCAACTCGTAGTCGACCAGGCCAAAGCCGCTGGAGCTGCTGTGGCTGACGTACAGCATCAGCATCTCGCCGCCGATCGCGCGCCAGCCCTCCAGGTAGCGCTGAAAGGCAGTGGCCATGCGCGGATCACGGCCCGCGGCCAGGATCAGGTCGCGAATCGCAATGGAGTTGCCATTGACGGTCACATCGAGGTGGTGCCCGCCCTCGTAGGACACCGGGGAAAGTCCGAACTCCCGCGCCAGCGCCACGTTGGTCGCCATCTGGTCGAGCATCGCCTGGATGGCACCATTGGCCGGCGGGATCTGCCACGCCGGGCGCGCGGGGTCGTAGTACGCGCCGCCGGGCAGGTAGTAGGGGCGCAGGGCATTGCCGTCGAGCAGTTCCTGGAAGATCCGGTCCAGCGCTAGCGCCTGGCCGCCCTGGTCCAACCAGGACTGCAGGATCTGCGGGTTGTTGAGGTTGCTCGGGATGTAGCCGCCGAAGTAGGTCGGCATGGCCAGCGCATCCACACCCTGGTGGTTGCCGTTGTGCTCGAGCAGTGCGCGGTTGTAGTTGGGCTGGTTCCAGCCGCCCATCACGCGCACCAGACGCTCAGTCCCCAGGGTGTTGGCGAAAATGGCACCGACCTCCACCGTGCGATCCGAAAAGTAGCGGTTGCGTGCGGTGGTGCAGTCCGCGACCTGGTTGGGCCAGGGATAGCCCTCGCACAGGATGCCGTTGCCAGGCGTGGCGTCGTTGTCGCACTGGGTCAGGTCCGGGTAGCGCGGGCAGCCTTGCGCGGCGAACCACTGCGCGTGCTGGGCATAGGGCAACACGCCATTCCAGACCTCGTTGGACAGCTCGGTGTAGACCTTGAGGTCCGGCTCCAGGCCGGTCTGCATCTGCGTGGCCATGTGCTGCACCAGTGCATCGCTGGCGCGCTGCGGGATGTTGAGCCAGACATCGGCTCCGAGCTGGTTGGCCAGCCGCGTCACCACCTCCAGCGGGACCTGGTTCCACCAGGTCGCGGCGTCGAGCGCGCGCCACTCCGATGGCTGGCTCATCGTCGATCCATTGACCCCGAGCGTCTGCAGGTAGCGGATCACGCGGTACTGCTTCAGGTTGTTCAGGAAGGGCGCGTAGAACAGGAACTCGTCGGCGACCTGCTCATTGCTCTCGTAGGCGCCGGGCGCGCAGTCGGCGGCGCTGGCGGCGTGCTGGAAGGGATCGTGATTGCAGATGCCCCCGGGCAGGAACACGCGGATGTCGCGCAGGTAGTTGCCGGGATCGGTCGCGTCAATGCGGAGCGAGAAGCTGGCGGTTGGCTGGCTGAAGTCGAGGTCTACCAGACGGCGTCCGGCCTGCGGCGATTGCACCCCGGTCACGGCGCTGCCGATGAAGCTCAGCGTGCCCGACCCCTCGTAGCTGACCACGTACTGGCCCGAGGGGAACTTGTTCGCCAGTGCGCGCTGGGTGGCCGTGTTGGGCGACATCAGCGCGCTGGTGGCGCTCTGACCCGCCGCCAGCGAGCGCACCCAGCCCTGCGGGTCCAGGTCCAGCGTGCCGCTGCTGGCGGTCCATGGGCGTGCCTTCTTGAAGGTGTCGATGAACGGCAGCATGGACTCCCACTCGGTGACCCAGATCAGGTTCAGGCCGAGCGGCGAACGAGTGTTGTCGTAGGGGTTGGGTGCAGTGCCGGTGATCGCCGCCGGAGACAACGCGGCTGTGGCCAATGCGAAAAGCAGC
>JAFLDI010000393.1 GCA_017302485.1 Burkholderiales bacterium
ACCGTGGCCCGATCCCTCGAACACCGCCAGCTCGGCCAGGCCAGCCGGCAGCGCGGCGGCAATGTCCTGGCTGTCGGCCAGCGGGCACACCGGGTCCTGCGCGCCGGCCATCACCAGCACGGGGCACTGCGCATGCGCCAGGCCGGGCAGCAGGTTCATGGTCTGCTGCTCGCCGCTGGCCGAGGCGAACAGGATGGCCTCGTTGAAGACGATGCGTCGTGTGGCCTCGTCGCTGCGCGCCGGCGTGGTGTTGTACAGCGGCAGGCAGGCCTGGCGGTAGGGGGCCCAGGTGGCCTCGCAGGGGTTCTTCCAGAAGGCCTCGGCCACGGCGCGCGCGGCCGGGCCGCCCAGGCGCTCGAACATCGCCAGCTTGCGTTCCAGCCCCAGGTGCGGCGAGGTGCTGGACAGGACCACCTTGGCCGGATGGCCCGGGTGGCGCGCCAGGTAGCGCTGGGCGACGAAGCCGCCGAAGCTCTGGCCCAGCACGATGGGCCGCGTGATGCCCAGCGCGTCAGACAGGCGCACCACGTCGTCGGCAAAGGTGTCCAGCGTCCACTCGGCCGGCGGGCGGCGGTCGCTGCGGCCGTGGCCGCGGTGGTCGTAGTAGACGATCTGCGCCACGTCGGCCAGGCGCGAGAAGGCCGGCTTGAAGCCGCTGTGGTCGTAGCCGGGGCCGCCGTGCAGCAGGATCAGCGTGGGCTGCTCGCGCATCGACGGACCGTCGGGCACCAGTCCGGCGCCCTCGATGTCGACGAAGAGACGCACGCCGGGTTCGATCTCGATGCGCATGGCCGGCTCCTCAGAAGCGCCAGAGGCCCTCGGTGGCGATGGCCGACAGCGGCAGGCGGTCGTTGGGCAGTTCGCGCGCCTGCAAGCCCTCGGGCAGGGACTCCTTGGCGCCACGCTTGCCGATGGCGATCACGGCATGCACCTGCGCGTCGTCGGGCAGCTCCAGCGCGGTTGTCAGCACCGCAGCGTCGAAGCCGCCCATGCCGTGCGTGATGTAGCCCATCAGGTGGGCCTGGATGGCCAGGCTCATCCAGGCGGCGCCGGCATCGAAGGCGTGCCAGGGGTTGGGCTTGGCCTCGGTGGCGCCCGGCGCCGCCGAGCTCTTCTTCGAGGTGACCACCAGCAGCACCGAGGCCTTGTTCGCCCAGCCCTGGTTGAAGGGCACCAGGCCCGCCAGGATGCCCGCAAAAGTACCCGTGCCGGCGTGGCCGTAGAGAAAGCGCCAGGGCTGGATGTTGGACGCCGACGGGGCCCAGCGCGCGGCCTCGAGCAGGGTGTCCAGATCGGCCTGCGGCATGGCTTCGCCGGTGAAGGCCCGCGGCGACCAGCGGGCGGTGAAGAGTTCGGCAACGGGGTGGGCGGCTTGACGGGTCATGAGCGTGGGCGCATGGGGTTGGAAATGCGCGGATTGTGGCGGCGTTGCCGTGAGGCTGCTCGTGCGGGGATGTTGCTTGGCAGGCGCCCGCTGGCGGCCCTATCCTGTGCGCCCCTGATCGCATCCACAACACCCCGAGGAGAAAGAGCATGACCTGGCGCTTCGAGACCGTGTCCGTCCACGGCGGCTACTCGCCCGACCCCACCACCAAGGCGGTGGCGGTACCGATCTACCAGACCGTGGCCTATGCCTTCGACAGTGCACAGCACGGTGCTGACCTGTTCGACCTGAAGGTGCCGGGCAACATCTACACCCGCATCATGAACCCGACCAATGATGTGCTGGAGCAGCGCATCGCGGCGCTGGAAGGCGGCATCGCCGCGCTGGTGCTGGCCTCGGGCCAGGCGGCGGTGACCTACGCCATCCAGACCATCACCGAGGCGGGCGACAACATCGTCGCCTCCAGCGCGCTGTACGGCGGCACCTACAACCTGCTGGCGCACACGCTGCCGCAGTTCGGCGTGAGCACGCGCTTTGCCAACTACCGCGACCCGGCCAGCTTCGAGGCGCTGATCGACGACAAGACCAAGGCGGTCTTCGTCGAGTCGCTGGGCAACCCGCAGGGCAACATCACCGACATCGGCCGGATCGCCGAGATTGCCCACCGCCACGGCGTGCCGCTGATCGTCGACAACACCGTGCCGAGCCCCTACCTGTGCCGGCCCTTCGAGCATGGCGCCGACATCGTCGTGCACTCGCTGACCAAGTACTGCGGCGGCCACGGCAACAGCCTGGCGGGCGCGATCGTCGACTCGGGCAAGTTCCCCTGGGCACAGCACAAGGAGCGCTTCCCGCGCCTGAACACACCCGACGTCAGCTACCACGGCGTGGTCTACACCGAGGCCCTGGGCCCGGCCGCCTACATCGGCCGCGCCCGTGTGGTGCCGCTGCGCAACACCGGTGCCGCGCTGTCGCCGTTCAATGCCTTCCTGATCCTGCAGGGCCTGGAGACACTGGCGCTGCGCATGGACCGCATCAGCGCCAACGCACTGGCGGTGGCGAAGTTCCTGCAGCAGCACCCCAAGGTCGACTGGGTCAACTACGCCGGCCTGCCCGACCATCCCGACCACGCGCTGGTGCAGAAGTACCTGGGCGGCCAGGCCTCGGGTCTGCTGACCTTTGGCCTCAAGGGCCCGGCTGGTGGCGGCCGCGAGCGCGGCGCGCGCTTCCTGGACGCGCTGCAGTTGTTCACCCGCCTGGTCAACATCGGCGACGCCAAGTCGCTGGCCACCCACCCGGCCAGCACCACGCACCGCCAGCTCGGGCCGGAGGAACTGGTCAAGGCGGGCGTCAGCGAGGACACGGTGCGGCTGTCGATCGGCATCGAGCACATCGACGACCTGCTGGCCGATCTGGGCGAGGCGCTGGCCGCGGTCTGACGCCTACCGCAGCGCCACCTGGAGAAAAGCCACCAGGCGCGGCGCATGCGGCGGCAGCGTCTCGCGCAGGTCGTGGCCGCCGCCCACCACCAGGGCCTCGGCATGGCGGGCGCGCGCGCGCAGCCGCAGCATGTCGGTCAGCGGCACCACCTCGTCGTGCTCGCCATGCACCAGCAGCACCGGCGCGGCGATGCGGGTGATCGAGCGCAGCGGCGCGATGTCGTCGAAGCGCGCGCCAATGGTCTGCTGCACCTCATCGAGGATGGCCCGTCCGGGCCAGCGCAGCGGCAGGCGATGCTCGCGCAGCCAGCGCGCCATCACCTCGGCCGGGTGGGCAAACGCGGACAGGCTGACCACGGCGCGCACCTGCGGGTCGGACGCCGCATGCAGCAGCACCGCTGCAGCGCCCACCGAATGACCCAGCAGCGCCACCCGGGTGGCATCCACCCCCTCCAGCCCCGCCAGCGCCTGGCGAGCGGTGGCCAGGTCCTCGGCGAAGCGCGGCAGCGAGCTGAAGTCCTCGGTCGAGCTGTCGCCATGGTTGGCGGCATCCAGCAGCAGCACCGCCAGGCCGGCCGCGGTCAGCGGCTCGACCACCGGCCACAGGGTGGACGCGTTGGCGCCCCAGCCATGCAACACGATCACCACCGGCGCATGGGCCGCACTCGGTGGCCGCGCCAGCCAGGCTGCCAGGCT
>JAFLDI010000394.1 GCA_017302485.1 Burkholderiales bacterium
TCGGGCAGGGTGAAGCCACCGGGCACGAAGGCGAGCCGGCCCAGGTCGAACTCGCGGAACACCTTGGCGTCGCCGCCTCCGCGGCTCAGCGCCAGCATGCAACGCGGCGCCTTCACGCCGTGCTGGCAACTCGCCGAGCCCCAGTTCCAGGCCTCACCCTCGTCGCGCGAGAGTTGGTCCAGGTCCAACACCGTCTGCCACTGCGGCTTGCCGGCCCGGTAGGCCGCCAGCGGTGTGCGACGCCAGATGCCGCGCGGGTGCGCGGCGTCGCGCCAGAAGTTGTAGGCCAGCCCACCATGCAGGTTGACCGGCGCCAGCCTGGCCGGCGAGGCCAGCACCTCGTGCAGCCCCTCGCGCAGGGCCTCGAAGCCAGGTGTGGCGCGCAGCATCGCCTCGGTGCGCTGGCTGTGCGTGGCGGCAAAGGCCAGGGCCTTCTCGTCCTGCACGGCCTCCAGCCACTGGTGCGGGTCGTCCTGGGCCTGCGCCGCACCGGCGATCAGCAGGCCCATGCAGAGCAGTCGTCGCATCAGAACTTGAACTCCAGCTCCACCCGGCCCACCCGGCCCCAAAGCGGCAGGCGCCCGGAGGCCATGCGCACCGGCGCCTGCTCGTTGAAGGCATTGAACAGATGCGCCCCCACCCGGATGTTCTTGAAGCCGCTGTAGGACAGCGACAGGTTGGTCACGGTGGTGGCTGCGATGTTCAGGCACTCCTCGCCCATCCCGCGGTCGGCGCAGTACGTCGCATAGTCCCAGCTGTCGTCCTCGCCCCAGGCGAGCTTGGTGCTGGCGGTGTGGTTGATGCGGGCCCCCAGGCTCCAAGGGCCGCGCTGCCAGCCCAGCTTGGCGATGGCGCGCACACGCGGCACGCTGCGGTAGCCGACATAGGTGCCGCTGAATCGATTCGCCTCGCTGTCCCAGTCGCGGTAGTCGATCTGGTAATTCGCCTCCAGCCCCGCGTTCAGCCGGCCCCAGTCACCCAGCGACCAACGGGTCTGCAGATCGAGATCCACGCCGCTGACCTTGGTGCGGTTCTGGTTGCGGTACTGCGCGGCAATGGTGCCGACCGGCCCGACGGCAAAGGCCAGGTTCTGGCCGCTGAGCTCCAGCACGCGGCGCGCGAACTCGAAGTCCTGCGGCGTCAGCGCCTGGCGTTCGACCAGGCCCGGCAAGTCGTCCTCGCGCTCCAGCGCGTCGCCGGGGTCGCGTGTGGAGATCTCGTCCTTGCGTTCGATCCGGTAGTAGTCGAGCGCCAGGCTGATGTCGCGCGTGGCCTGGAACACCATGCCACCGCTGAGCGAGTTCGAGTGCTCGGGCTTGAGGTCCGGATTGGGAAGCACCCGAGCCGGGAAGCTGATGTTGCAGCCCGAGGCGCGCGCCGCGCGGGCCAGATCCTTGTCGGCGGCATTGCCTTTGTCGAGGATGTTGAACATCGCCGTCGCGGTGGCGCAGCGCTTCGGGTCCTCATAGCCGCTGTTGAACCAGGAGGCGCCGCCATTGCCGGTCTCCGGCAGGCTGGGCGCACGGAAGCCCTGGGTGGCCGTGCCGCGCACCAGCAGGTCGTTGCGGGGCCGCCAGGCCAGTGACAGCTTGGGCGTCACCGCACCGAAGCCGTCGAGCACCTTGTCGCCGCGCAGCGCCAGCGAGGCCTTCAGCGTGCGGTGCAGCGGCAGCTCGGCTTCGGCGAACAAGGCGGCCATGTCCCGCTCACCGCTGATCGACACCCCCGAGAACTGCACGATGCGCGCCGCCAGCACGTTGTCGCTGGAGCGGTGCACCATGCTCTCGCGGCGCAGCTCGGCCCCCATGGCCACCAGCAGCGGCCCGGCCGGCATCTGCATCGCCTCGCCGGAGAGGCGCAGGTCCGCGAACTGCTGGCGGAAGGTGCCGTGGGAACCCATCTCGGGGAACATCTTGTCCAGCACCGAACGCGGATTGGATTGGCCGAACTTGTATTCACCGCTGGTGATCGCCTCGGTGTAGCCAAAGCGGTCGCGGTACAGGCGCTGGCGCTGCGTGGCGTTGGAGGACATCACGCCGAACGCCGCATCGACGTCCCAGCCACCCCACTTGCTTTCCACACCCCCGAGCAGGCGGTACTGCAGGTTGCGGCTGACGTTCTGGAACATCTCCGGGTCGTCGGCAAAGCGGTAGTTCAGCCCGATGGGGAAGCTGAAGGGGTTGTTCGGGTGGCCCACCGGCAGCTGCGGGTCCACGAAGCGTTGCAGCTCGCCCTTGATCGAGTCGTACCAGGTCAAGGCATTGCCCGTGATGTTGCTGCGTGGCACCGAGGTGCGGTAGCGCGGCCGCACGTCGGCGCCGTGGAACTCGACGAAGGCGGTGGTCTCCTGGCCCAGGCGCAGGCGCCCCCCGGTGAGCAGCGTGATGCGCTCGGTGGCGGGCATCGCGTCGCTGTCCTTCCAGTAGTCGTAGAAGCAGAGCCCGCCGCTCAGGTTCTCGGGCGCGCAGCCCGGCGCCGCCTGGCTGATGCGCTGGCCGGCCAGCGCCGGGTTCTGGGGGTAGACCGCCGGGTAGCGGCCCACGTAGTTGCCGGGGAAGGAGCCCGAGGAGCGGTCGTTGCGGTCCGGCGCGTACTTCAGGTACCAGTCGGGCAGCAGCTTGCGGATCTCACGGTCCTTGTAGTTGTCGCGCTGGAACAGCTCCACGTGGGCGTAGGCGTTGTAGCCCTGCTCGGTCAGGCTGCCATGGCCGATCGACACCGAGGCCATGTGTTCCTTGTTGATGCTGCTGGAGCGCAGCGAAGCAGTACCCGAGAGGTTGGCCTGCGCGCCGCTGAAGTCGCGCCGCATGATGACGTTGATGACGCCGCCGATGGCCTCCGAGCCGTAAATGGCCGACGCCCCCTCCTTGAGGATCTCCACCCGCTCGATGAACTGGCTCGGGATGGTGTCGATGTTGGTGAAGCTCAGTTGCAGGCCGTCGGCAAAGCCGAAGGGCGAGATGCGCCGGCCATTCACCAGCACCAGGGTGCCCCCCACGCCGAGGTTGCGCAGCGAAATGCTGGACGCTCCGCTGGCCCAGCTGTTCGCACCGCCCAGATCGCTGATGGCCGTGCGATCGTTCGTCGTCAAGGTGTCCAGCAACTGGCCGATGCTGTTCGCGCCGATCGCCGCGATGTCCTCGCGGCGCAGCACCTGCAGCGGCTGCGCCGACTCGCGGTCCAGGCGCTTGATCGTCGAGCCGGTGACGGTCACCCGTTCCAGCGTCGCCGCAGGGGTTTGCGCGAAGGCGCTGGCGCAGCAAGCCAGCGCGGCAGCCAGGGCGCAGCGCGTCCTGGCAAGGTAGGCTTTCGGGTATTGCATGGGTCTCCTCGTCTCTGGTTTTGGGTCTGGGCGTGACCGGCGACAAGGCCGGTGCGACACGGGGCGGCAGACTAGGGATGGCGAGGCGGGACGTCTTGAACGGAGTCGGGATGCAGACGCGGAAATCGGCACAGCGGGTGAGAACCCTCCCGGACGATCTTTCGGGTGGGTCGGCGG
>JAFLDI010000395.1 GCA_017302485.1 Burkholderiales bacterium
CCAGCCGGGCCAGCACGCCATCGATGCCGTCGAGCGAGGTGCCCGACATCAGCCCGATGCAGCGCACCGGATCGGTCCCTTACTCGACCTGGCCGGGGTGGCCTTCCAGGCGGCCGGCCAGCGCCAGTTGCACCGACAGCGTCTGTGCGGTGCTGGCAAAGCGGCCGCGCTGTGCCGGGTCGAGCTCGATGACTTCGGAGGCCTTGGCGATGATCTGCGGATCCTGGTGCTTGCCGCCGACCAGGAACTCGAAGTGCAGGTGCGGGCCGGTGGCCCAGCCGGTGGCGCCCACTGCACCCAGGCGATCGCCCTGACCGACGCGCTGGCCCTTGCGCGCGTCAATGCGGCTGAGGTGGGCGTAGACGGTTTCGCGGCCGCCCGAGTGCTGCACCCGCACCACATTGCCATAGCCGTTCTGCCAGCCGCTGAACACCACCTGGCCGTCGCCCACGCTGCGCACCGGCGTGCCGGTGGGGGCACCGTAATCGGTGCCCAGATGGGCGCGCCAGGTCTTGTGGATCGGGTGGAAACGCATGGCAAAGCCCGAGGTCACGCGCGAGAAGGCCAGCGGGCTGGACAGGAAGGCGCGCCGCTTGCTCTGGCCGCCCAGGTCGTAGTAGCCGCCGCCGCCCTCGCCGAACCAGGCGGCCTGGTAGGTCTTGCCGTTGTTGACGAACTCGGCGGCCAGCAGGCGGCCATTGCCCCAGGGCACGGGCTCGCCGTCGGCGCTGAGCGATTCGTAGATCAGGCTGAAGCGGTCGCCTTTGCGCAGCTCGCGGCGGAAATCGATGTCGGTGGCGAAGACCTCGGCCATCTGCACGGCGATGCCATCGGGAATGTCGGCTGCGTCGGTGGCGGCGAACAGCGAGCTGTCGATCTGGCCGCTGGCCAGCCTGGGCAGGCGCTCCAGCGGGCGCTGCTCGGCGCGGCTGCTGAAGGCCTCGCCCTGGCGGGTGATCTCGAAGCGGTGAAAGAACTGCGGCACCGGCGAGTCGGCCTCGTCAACCGGGAAGCGGGCCACCAGGGACAGCAGCCGGCCCTGGGCGTCCACCTGGGCCTGCACCAGCTTGCCCGGGCGGCCTTCGATGACGCGGCGGGCCAGGGGGTCGCTGCGCATCCACTGAGCGGCCGCGGCGTCGGTCACCCCCAGGCGGCGCAGCAGGCTGTCGGCGGTGTCGCTGGCGCGGGTGACCTCGCCGCGCGAGAGCTGCAGGCGCAGATCGGCCAGGGCCTCGAGCTGACCGTCCAGGTTGGGCGGCACGATGGGCTCAAGCAGCAGGCGCTGCGGCAACTGCGCGGCATCCGGGGCGAGCGGCGCAATGCCGAAGGCGGTGATGCCAAAGCCGGCCAGGCCCAGCAGCGTGCTCAGGGCCAGACTCCGGTGGTGGGCGCGCGTCCAGCGGCCCAGGCGGGCCAGCAGGTCGGCGGCAAGTTCAGGCAAAGCGGATCCCAGCGGCATCGATCATTCAGGTCTGAGGTGCCGCCGGGGCGGCAGGGTCGGCGCAGGCCGGCCCTTAGAATCACGGCGCTGCTCGGGGGCGGTGTCTGCAGCGAAGGCTGCAGACGGGTGCCACGGGTCTGACCCGCCAGCCCGGCAGAGTTCCCCGATTCTACCGACCCCCATGATCATGGGGATTGTCGTGATCCCTTGGTGTTTGCGATGCCTCAGTCTTCTGTCTCTCCTGCCAGCGAGCGCGTGCTCGAGGCCCTGGCCATCAGCCGCCGCGGCTGCGCCGAACTGCTGCCCGAGGCCGACTGGCTGAAGAAGCTGCAGCGCGCCGAGGCCAGCGGCCAGCCGCTGCGCATCAAGCTGGGCCTGGACCCCACCGCGCCCGACATCCACCTGGGTCACACGGTGGTGCTCAACAAGATGCGCCAGCTGCAGGACCTGGGCCACCAGGTGATCTTTCTGATTGGCGACTTCACCTCGATGATCGGCGACCCCTCGGGCCGCAACGCCACCCGTCCGCCATTGACGCGCGAGCAGATCGAGGCCAATGCCAAGACCTACTACGCCCAGGCCAGCCTGGTGCTCGATCCGGCGAAGACCGAGATCCGCTACAACTCGGAGTGGAGCGATCCGCTGGGCGCACGCGGCATGATCGAGCTGGCCGCCAAGTACACCGTGGCACGCATGCTGGAGCGCGACGACTTCACCAAGCGCTTCCAGAGCAATACGCCGATCTCGGTGCATGAGCTGCTCTACCCGCTGATGCAAGGCTACGACTCAGTGGCGCTCAAGAGCGACCTGGAGCTGGGCGGCACCGACCAGAAGTTCAATCTGCTGGTGGGGCGCGCGCTGCAGGCCGAGTACGGCCAGGAGCCGCAGTGCATTCTGACGATGCCGCTGCTCGAGGGCCTGGACGGCATCGAGAAGATGTCCAAGTCCAAGAACAACTACGTGGGCATCACCGAGCCGGCCAACACCATGTTCGCCAAGATCCTGTCGATCAGCGACGAGCAGATGTGGAAGTGGTTCACGCTGCTGTCCTTCCGCAGCGAGCGCGAGATCGAGGCCTTGAAGGCCGAGGTGTCGGCGGGCCGCAACCCCAAGGACGCCAAGGTGCTGCTGGCCAAGGAGATCACCGCGCGCTTCCACAGCGCCGCGGCCGCCGACGCCGCCGAGCAGGATTTCAACAACCGTGCCAAGGGCGGCATCCCCGACGAGATCCCTGAGGTCTCGCTCGCCGGTGCGCCCTTGGCGATTGGCGCACTGCTCAAGGCTGCCAATCTGGTGCCCAGCACCAGCGAAGGCCTGCGCATGGTCGACCAGGGCGGGGTGCGCATCGATGGCGCCGTCATCAGCGACCGCGGCCTGAAGGTCGAGGCCGGCACCGTGGTGCTGCAGGTCGGCAAGCGCAAGTTCGCCCGTGTGACCCTGTCGTGATTCCCCTGTCCAGGAGCTCCCTGATGAAGTACATCGCCGCCTTGCTGGCCCTTTCCCTGTTCGGCGCCGCCCAGGCCCAGGACGCCGCCCTGACCGCCGCGGCCAAGGAGCCCGGCGCCAAGACCACCGCCAGCGGGCTGGTGTTCCTCAGCCTGAAGGAAGGCACCGGCGCCAGCCCGGTGGCGGCCGACACCGTGCGGGTGCACTACCGCGGCACGCTGACCGATGGCAAGGAGTTCGACAGCTCCTACAGCCGCGGCCAGCCGGCCGAGTTTCCGCTGGGCCGGGTGATTCCCTGCTGGACCGAAGGCCTGCAGCTGATGAAGACCGGCGGCAAGGCCAGGCTGACCTGCCCGTCGTCGATCGCCTATGGCAACCGGGCGGTGGGCGGGGTGATCCCGGCCAACGCGACGCTGGTGTTCGAGGTCGAGCTGCTGGGCATCGCCAAGCGCTGATCAGGGCAGGGGCATGGCGGCGCGCAGTGTCGCCAGCGCGGCGTCCAGCCATTGCGGCTCGACGAGTTGGGCGCGCATGACGGCACGCTGGGCGGCGGCGTGGGCGCCGGCC
>JAFLDI010000396.1 GCA_017302485.1 Burkholderiales bacterium
CGGGACCGCGGACGCAGAGGCCTCGATCGGCGAGTGGAAGATGGCGGCGACCATGGTGGCGTCCCTTTCGGCCTCAGGCCTTGATGGCGAACGAATCGGCGTACTTGGCCGGGTCCTTGCCGTCCCAGACCTTGCCGTCGATCAGCTTGCTGCTGCGCATCACGTCCTTGGGCACGCTGATGCCCATGGCGCTGGCGACCGACTTGTAGAGATCGACCTGGTTGACCTGTTTGGCCACCGCCAGGTAGTCGGGGTGGCTCTTCATCAGGCCCCAGCGCTTGTGCTGGGTCAGGAACCACATGCCGTCGGACAGGAAGGGGAAGTTCACCAGCCCGTCGTTGAAGAACTTCATGTGGTTGGGGTCGTCCCAGGTCTTGCCCAGGCCGTTCTGGTAGCGGCCCAGGATGCGCTGGTTGATCGCGTCGACGCCGGTGTTGATGTAGGCCTTCTGCGCCACCGTCTCGGCCATCTTCATCTTGTTCTGCAGGCCGGCGTCGATCCACTTGCTGGCCTCGAGCACGGCCATCATCACGGCGCGCGTGGTGTTGGGGTACTTCTTGACGAACTCGGCGCTGGTGCCCAGCACCTTCTCCGGGTGGTCCTTCCAGAGGTCCTGGGTGGTGTTGGCGGTGATGCCGATGCCATCCATGATGGCGCGGTGGTTCCAGGGCTCGCCGACGCAGAAACCGTCCATATTGCCCACGCGCATGTTGGCCACCATCTGCGGCGGCGGCACGGTGATCAGCTTGGCGCCGCTGAGCGGATTGATGCCGAAGCTGGCCAGCCAGTAGTGCATCCACATTGCGTGCGTGCCGGTGGGGAAGGTGCCGGCAAAGGTGTATTCGCGCGGGTTGGCCGCCATGTGCTTGGCCAGCGACGGGCCATCGACCGCGCCCTTGTCGGCCAGCGCCTTCGACAGCGTGAAGGCCTGGCCGTTGTGGTTCAGGTTCATCAGCACGGCCATGTCCTTCTTCGGACCGGCGGTGCCCAGGTGCACGCCATAGACCAGGCCATACAGCACATGGGCCATGTCCAGCTCGCCATTGACCAGCTTGTCGCGCACGCCGGCCCAGCTGGCTTCCTTGCTGGGCACGATGGTCACGCCGTATTTCTTGTCGAAACCCAGCACGCTGGCCATCACCACGCTGGCGCAATCGGTCAGCGGGATGAAGCCGATCCTGACCTCTTCCTTCTCGGGCTTGTCCGAGCCGGCGGCCCAGACGCCGCTGTGGCCCAGGCTCGAGAACACGGTGGCGGCGCCGACGGCGGCGCCCTTCTTCAGCAGGTCGCGGCGCGACGGATCGGGGGTGCGGGTGGTCATGGGCAACTCCTGAGGCCAAAAGAAACGGGGTCGGAAAACGCAAACGGCGCCCATCGCCAGGCTCGCGGGTGCAAGCCGGCAATGGACGCCGTTGTCCGTGTCCGGGAAGACTGATGTGCACCGCGACCGCCATTGGCCTCGATGCCTTGAGGTCCTCTCAGCAGGAGTCGTGCCAAACCCAGGGTTCACCCGGAGCAGCGCTGTAAGTCATTGATTGGACAGAGATTCTCTGGCCGCCACAGGCGCGGGGGCGCGGCGAACGGGAATGCACGAGGCTGGTGCGTCAGCGCCCTCAGGCACTCTGACAGTGCATCAGCGGCCCGGCGACGGCAGCACCGCCGCCATTGCCAGCACCGCCTCGGCCACGTCGACCAGACGGCGGTTCTGGTTCATCGCCATCTGCCGCAGGGTCTTGTGCGCCTCGTCCTCGCCCAGCTGGCGGTGCGCCATCAGCAGGCCCTTGGCGCGTTCGATGGTCTTGCGCTCGTTCAGACTGGCGCGCACGGTGTCGAGCTCGTCGCTCATCGCCTGCAGCCGCTGTGCCTGGTCGCGCACCAGCGCCAGCATCGAGCCCTCGACCTGAGAACCCAGCGTCAGGCTGGGTGGCAGGCCCTGCGGGGCCGGGGCGTCGTCGAAGAATCCGGGGTCCTGCGGTGCGGACTGCGGCGCCAGTTGGCCGCCCAGGCGATCAAGGTCGGCCAGCTCCTGCTCGGTGGTGCGCAGGCGCTGGCCGCACAGGGCCTGCAGCTCGCTGGCGAGCGCATCCTCGGTGGACTTCATCGCGTCCAGGCGCGCGGTGCAGGCATCGAACCAGACCTGGCTGAGCCCGGTGTCCAGCGGCCCGCCAGCGGTGCTGGTGCACAGCACGCGGCGCAAGCGCTCGAGCGGCAGCAACTGCTCCGGCCGTTGGGCCTGCTGCCAGGCGGCGGCCAGCGCCGGGCCGGCGAAATCGGCGAAGACCTGCAGGCAGCGCTCTTGCGACTCGATCAGGTGCAGCAGGCGCTGCTGGCCCTCGGCCTCGGCCCGCCCGGAGGCGAACAGTGCCGAGCCCGCTGCGCGCTCTTGCCCGGCGAACTCCTTGCCCTGCAGGAAGTTGAAGAAGGCCACCAGGTGGCGCGAGATCTCCGGGTCCCAGGCGCTGTCGGCGGCCGCGAAGACCACCGCCAGCAGCGCGCTGACCACGCGCACATAGGCGTCGGTGGCACGCGGCGCCGACCAGGCCTGCGCCTGCACCCGTTCGCGCAGCAGCGCCAGCGCCGACAGGCCCTGCATGGCATAGGCGATGCCGGCGAACAGGCGGGCGCGGTGGCCGTTGGGCGCCAGCTCGGTGTCGAGCTGCTCGAAGGCGTACAACACCTCCTCCTGCAGGCCCTGGCTGGTCGCCACCTGCGCGTGGCGTTCGTCGCACCAGCGGCGGCCCTGCGAGCCCAGGTACAGGTTGGCCAGGCCGCGCTCGCGCTGCAACGCATGCACCAGGCGGCCGATGGCATTGACCAGCGCGCCGGTCAACACCAGGCGGCGCAGGTCGGCAATCTCGCTGCGCTTGGCGGCTTGCAGGAAGGTCAGGGCGGATTTCATGACGTGCAGCCCGAGGCTGCAACATCCGTGCCGGGGCGCTCGCCTCAGGCCGCCCTGTCGCCTGCTGGCGGGTTCACGGCGTCCGCGACGCCGGCTTCAGGAAGGTGATCACCTGCTGGTTCGGCGCATGGCGCGCGCCGCAGCTGCCGCTCTCCTGCAGGCCCTCGGCCTCGTGCAGCAGGTTGATCACGTCGACATAGTCGCGGTCCTTGACCATCATCAGCGCGGTGCGTCCCACTTCGTTGCGCGCCAGCGGATCGGCCCCGGCCTGCAACAGCACCTGCACCACCGCGGCCTCGCCATTGCCGGCGGCGTACATCAGCGGGCGCACGCCGAAGCCGATACAGGCCTCCTTGTCGGCGCCGGCCTGCAGCAGCAGGGCCACCAGCTCGGGGTGGCCACGGTCCTCGTCGGGGTCGTGGCAGGCATGGAAGAGGGCGGTGTAGTCGCGCGCATCGCGGGCATCGACGGCGGCGCCAGCGGACAGCAGGGCCTGGGCCAGCGCCCGCTGGCCGGTGCGCGCGGCCCACATCAG
>JAFLDI010000397.1 GCA_017302485.1 Burkholderiales bacterium
GGGTCGACGATGCCTGCGGGCAGCGGCGGCAGGGCGGCGCCGGCGCAGGGCACCACGCCGGCCAGCAGCCAGGCGGCCAGGTGTCGCATTACGCAGCCGCTCAGCGCTTGTTGCGGATGGGCACGTCCATCTCGGACGCCTTGATCTCGCGCACCAGCTCCGGCACGCCCCAGGCGAACGCCGGGTCGACCTTGATCCGGAAGTGGTACATGCTCTGCATCGCCTGGTGGTCTTCCTTGCGGAAGGTCATCACGCCCTTGGGGGTGTCGAAGCTCATGCCCTCCATCGTGGTGATGAGCTTGGCGGTGTCGGTGTCGCCATTGGTCTTCTTCAGCGCGGTGACCACGGCCATCGCGGCACTGAAGCCGCCGGCGGTGAAGAAGTCGGGCGGCTGCTTGAACTGCTTGTAATGCTGCGCCACCAGCGCCTCATTCACCGGGTTCTTCGGGATGCCGAAGTAGTAGTAGGTGGCGCCTTCCATGCCAGGGAAGTTCTTGTATGAGGCCATGGCCGGCAGGATGTTGCCGCCGGTGGCAATCTCGATACCGTGGCGCTTGAGGTCGAGGTCGGCGATCTTGAACGGGTTGCCGGCGCCGGCCCAGATGATGAAGATCACCTTGCGGCCCGGCTGGTCCTTGAGCTTGTCGATCAGGCGCTGCGCACCGGCGGTGAAGTCGGTCGTGTTGGTGGGCAGGTATTCCTCGTGGACCAGCTTGGCCTGCTTGATGGCGTCCTTGAAGGCCTTGACGCCGTCACGGCCGAAGGCGTAGTCCTGGGCCAGCGTGGCGATGGTGGTGCCGGGCTTGTCCAGCGCCACCGCATTGCTGATCGCGTCCTGGCTGCTGTTGCGGCCGGTGCGGAAGATGTACTTGTTCCACTTGTCGCCGGTGATGGAGTCGGCCACGGCCGGCTCGACCAGCAGGACCTTCTTGTATTCGGCCGCCACCGGCAGCATGGCCAAGGCCACGCCGGACGAGGTCGGGCCCACCGCGATGTCGGCCTTGTCGTCGCCATAGGCAGCGGCCAGCAGGCTCTTGCCCAGGTCGGGCTTGCCCTGGTCGTCCTTCTCGATCAGCACCAGGGTCTTGCCGGCCACCTGCATCGTGCCGTTGGTGGCGTACTCCAGGCCCATCTTGAAGCCCAGCGCGGTCTGCTTGCCGTAGGCCTCGAGCGGGCCGGTCTTGCTGTGGATGTGGGCGATGCGGATCTCGCCAGCGGCCAGGGCGGGCGCGGCGGTGCCACCGAGCGCGATCAGCGCCAGGGCAGCGAGGGTGAGGCGACGCAGGGTCATCGTGTCTCCGGGTCCAAGGTGGTGGATGCAGACACGAGTGCAACGGCCGTGCCCGGCCAGACCCGGACAAACCCGGGGTCAGCCGGCGCGCAGCAGGCCGACCACGGCGCCGATCAGCAGGGTCATCGTGGGCCCGATGCTCAGTGCGAATCCGGCCGTGCGGCTGGCCGGGTTGCGCACATAGCTGAGCGCATAGACGCCCCGGCCCACCAGGTAGACCAAGCCACCCACGACGGCCGCAGTGGGCGACCAGAACTGCCCGGCCAGCCACAGCGCCGGCAGCAGCATCACCAGCAGCTCCAGCGTGTTCATCTGCACGCGGTAGTGGCGCTCGAACACGGGATGTCCCGTGACGGCGGGGGCCGCCACGCGGTACTTGCCGCGCGCCCAGCCGACGATATAGCTGAAGACGAAATACTGCAGCAGCGCGGCGATCGCGACCAGGTGAACGGCGGTCATGCTCATGAGGGGCTCCGGGGGGGTGTCAGTGTGGGGGTCAGGGTGGCGAGTTTCTCGTACAGCGTGGCGCGGGCGATGCCCAGGCGGCGCGCGGCGGCCAGCTTGTTGCCGCCGGTGGCCTGCAGCGCGTCAGTGATCAGGCGCTGTTCCAGTGCCGCCACCGCAGCCGGCAGGGTCTGGCCGTCGGCGGGAGTGTCCGATCGCCGGACAGTGGGTGCAGGCCGGGTTTCGTCGATCGCCAGCAGCGGCCGCAGATGGCGCGCGCCCAGCAGGCGTTCGTCGCTGACCAGGCTGGCCTGCTCGAGCAGGTTGCGCAGTTCACGGATGTTGCCGGGCCAGTCGTGACGGGCGAGCCAGTCCAGGGCATCGGCCGACAGGCTGCGCGGCGGCAGGCCGTCGCGGCGGGCAATGTCGTCCAGCAGGTGCTCGGCCAGCGCATCCAGATCGTCCAGCCGCTCGCGCAGCGCCGGCACGCGGATCGGCAGCACATGCAGGCGGTAGTACAGGTCGGCACGGAACTGGCCCGCGGCCACCATCGCCGGCAGGTCGCGGCTGGTGGCGGCGATCACCCGCACATCCAGTGGCAGCACGGTGTTGCTGCCCAGCGGCTCGACCTCCTGCTCCTGCAGCACGCGCAGCAGCTTGGCCTGCAGCGGCAGCGGCATGTCGCCGATCTCGTCCAGGAACAGTGTGCCGCCGTCGGCCAGCTGGAACTTGCCGGGCCGGCCCTTGCGCTCGGCGCCGGTGTAGGCGCCAGGGGCGACGCCGAAGAACTCGGCCTCCAGCAGGGTGTCCGGCACGGCCGCGATGTTGACGCCGACAAACGCCTTGCTGGCCCGCGGACCGGCGTTGTGGATGGCCTGGGCCAGCAACTCCTTGCCGGTGCCGGTCTCGCCCAGCAGCAGCACGGTGGCGTCGCTGGCGGCGGCGCGACGGGCCAGGCGCTTGAGCTCCATCACCGCCGGGCTGCTGCCCACATAGCTGGCAATGGTGTGCTTGGCTCGGCGCCGGCGGCCCTGCTCTGCCGCCAGCTGGCGACGCGCATCGGCCAGTTCCTGGGTCAGGCGGCTGAACTTGGTCATCAGCGGCTGCATGGTGGTCTCGGGGTGGTCCAGCAGCACCAGGCCCAGCGCCCCGATCACCTGGCCCGCCTCGTCCCGCAGCGGCAGGCGGCTGACCAGGAAGGTGCCGGCCTTGTTGGTCAGCAGGTCCAGCAGGATCGGCTGACCGGTGTCGATGACCTGGGCCAGCAGGGTGTTGGGCACCACATCCTCGACCCGCTTGCCGACGAACTGGTCTTCGCGCTCGAAGCCCAGCGCCGGCAGGAAGCGCTTGTATCCCTCGCTGATCCAGACGATGCGGTGGCGCCGGTCCACCACCAGCATGCCCTGCGCCGCTTGTGCCAGCGTGGCAAACATGGTCTGGGCGGCCAGTTGCAGCACCGCGTCGGCGGATCGGGGCAGGTGGCTGGCGCGCAGGGGCATGCACAAGTGTATTGTTTGTGAACACTAACTGTCCAGATATCAGGCACACCCAGCTCGGGGAAACGCCTTGTCAGGCCCGCGCAAGCCTGCCGTTACGATCGGACGCAGCGGGCCGTCGGCCCGGATTGCCCCCCACACAGGAGACTTCATGTCCTCGATCGACACCGATCGCCGCGCCCTGCTGGCCGCCGCCGCCTGCTCACCGCTGTTCGCCGGCCTGCCCGGCGCGGCCCGCGCGCAAGGC
>JAFLDI010000398.1 GCA_017302485.1 Burkholderiales bacterium
GCCCATGGAGGTCAGTGCGCTGGCGCCCTACCGCAGTGCGCTCAAGGAACTGGTGGCGCTGGAAGAACAGTTGGCCGAGGCCTTGCATGTGCGCACCAGCCAGGAGCGCATGCGCACGGTCTGGCTGGTGGCCGGCGTATCGGTGCTGGTGGCCGCAGCGCTGGCCGTGGCCTCAACGCTGCTGGTGCGGGCCATCTGCCGCCCGCTGGCCGAGCTGGCCCGCGCCGCACGGCTGATCGGCGAGGGCGATCTTCGGGTACAGCTCGACACCCGCCGCCAGGACGAGATCGGCGACGTGATGCGCTCGGTGGTGGCGATGCGCGACGGCCTGCGGCGCACCGTCGGCCAGATGCAGGACAGCGCTGAGAGCATCCACACCGCCAGCCGCGAGGTGGCCAGCGGCAACCTGGACCTGTCGCAGCGCACCGAGCGTGCCGCCGGCTACCTTCAGCGTACCGCCTCGGGCATGCAGCGCCTGAGCGAGACCATGCACCACAGCAGCAGCGCCGCCAGCGATGCCGACCGCCTGGCCAGCGACGCTTCGCAGGCCGCCGAGCGCGGTGGCGCGTCGATGCAGCAGTTGATGTCGACGATGGAGGAGATCAGCCAGTCCAGCCGCCGCATCAGCGACATCATCGGCGTGATCGATGGCATTGCCTTCCAGACCAATATCCTGGCGCTCAACGCCGCCGTCGAGGCGGCCCGGGCCGGCGAGCAGGGGCGCGGCTTTGCCGTGGTCGCCGACGAGGTGCGCACCCTGGCCGGCCGCTCGGCCGAGGCTGCGCGCGAGATCCGCGGCCTGATCCTGGGCTCGGGCGAGAAGGTCGAGAGCGGCACCCAGCAGGTGCGCCAGACCAGCGAGCGCATCGCTGAGCTGGCCGCGGCCGTCACCCATGTGTCGCAGCGGGTGCGCGAGATCACTGTCGATGCCGAGCAGCAGAGCACCGGCATCCTGGAGCTTCATGCCGCCGTGCAGGAGCTGGATCAGATGACCCAGCAGAATGCCGCCCTGGTCGAGCAGAGCGCCGCAGCGGCCGACAGCATGCAGCAGCAGGCCGCCCGCCTCAACGGGATGGCCACCTCGTTCCGCCTGGACGAAGCGCAGCGCATCGCCTCCGCCGTGCCGGCCGAGGTACCCCACAGCCGCGCCGCCCGCGAGGTGATCGCCCAGGTCCAGGCCCGCGCCCAGACTGCAGCGCCTGCCCCCATCGCCCCCCGCCAGCCGAGCACGCCCAGCCCCGGGCCCAGCGACGACTGGGAATCCTTCTGACCCCGCGGCCACCGCCGCATTCCTTGGAGACACCCCCATGAAGCGCTTCCTGACCGCCACCCTGCTCCTGCCGATCGCGCTGATCGGTGCCCAAGCCGCCGAAGGCGGCGCCACCGAGACCGACGCTACGGCGATGGTCAAGAAGGGTGTGACCTTCATCAAGACCAACGGCAAGGACAAGGGCTACGCCGAGATCACCAGCAAGACCGGCCAGTTCCGCCAGCAGGACCTCTACCTGGTGGTCTATGGCCTGGACGGCATGGTCCACGCCCATGGTGCCAACGAAAAGATGGTGGGCAAGAACCTGATCGACCTGAAGGACGTCGACGGCAAGGCCTTCGTGCGCGAGCGGGTGGAGCTGGCCAAGGCCAAGCCCAGCTTCTGGCAGGACTACAAGTTCACCAATCCCGAAACCAAGAAGATCGAGCCCAAGGCCATGTACTGCGAGCGGCTGGACGAGACCATCGTCTGCGGCGGCATCTACAAGTAAGGCCCCTGGCAGCCCGGCACGAGGCCCGGGCCTGAAGCACTGACTCTGGAGATCTGGATGAAACTCGGCACCAAGCTGTTGGCACCCGCCCTGGTCACTGCGCTGGTCGCGCTGGCCGGCGCCGCCGCGGTGGGCGTGGGCAGTCACCTGCAGGCCGCCAAGGCGGCCCGCAACCACGAGGCCAGCCTGGGCGAGGTACGCGCGCTGGCCGACGCCCAGGCGCGCCTGGGCCAGATCCACTCCGGTGTCTACCGCGGCATCAGCATCATCGGCTCGATCGACGAGGCCGGGCTCAAGGGCCTGGTCGACGGCATCGCCAGCGGGACCCAGGCGATCGACGACAGCCTGTCGCAATCGATCGACGAGTCGGACCTGGGGGGCTCACCAGTCACGCTGGCCAAGGTGCAGACCGCTCTGTCCCACTATGCCAAGCAGTCGGCGCAGGCGCTGGATCTGGCCTCGGTCGACCCGAACACCGGCATCGCCGCCATGCAGAGCGCCGACGCCGCCTACAAGGCACTGGCCGAGCATCTGGTCGAGATGCAGAAGGCCATCCTCGACACCAGCCGCACCGGGCAGGCGGCCGACCTGGTCGCCAATGACCGCCTGACCGCGGCCCTGTTGGTGGCCACCTTGCTGCTGACGGCTGCTGCGGTGGGCGTCGGCGCCCGGCTGCTGTCAGGCGTGGCCCGCTCGCTGGCCCGCGCCTCGCAGCTGGCCGAGTCAGTGGCCGACGGCGACCTGACCGTGCGCCCCGAGACCGACCGCCAGGACGAGATCGGCGCACTGCAGCGCAGCCTGTCGCGGATGGTCGAACGCCTGCAGACATCGATGCAGCAGGTCCGCCAGGCGGCCGACAGCATCGCCAGCGTCAGCAGCGAGATCGCCACCGGCAACCAGGACCTCTCGCAGCGCACCGAGACCGCCGCCAGCCAGCTGCAGCAGACCGCCTCGTCGATGACCCAGCTCACCGAGTCGGTGCGCCAAGGCACCGATGCCGCCGCCCAGGCCAACCAGTTGGCCAGCTCGGCCAGCTCGGTGGCGCAGCGCGGCGGCGAGGTGGTGGCCCAGGTGGTCAGCACCATGGACGAGATCCACCAGGCCTCGCGCAAGATCGCCGACATCATTGGCGTGATCGACGGCATTGCCTTCCAGACCAACATTCTGGCCCTCAACGCCGCTGTCGAGGCGGCCCGTGCCGGAGAACAGGGCCGCGGCTTTGCGGTGGTGGCCGGCGAGGTGCGCAGCCTGGCCGGACGCTCGGCAGACGCCGCGCGCGAGATCAAGGCCTTGATCGCCGCCTCGGTCGAGAAGGTCGAAAGCGGATCGCGTCTGGTGCAGGAAGCCGGCACCACGATGACCGAGATTGTCGGGTCCTCGCAGCGCGTCTCCGACATCATCGGCGAGATCACCGCCCACAGCGGCGAGCAGCGCGACGGCATTGGCCAGATCAGCCTGGCCGTGGGCCAGCTCGACCAGATGACGCAGCAGAACGCTGCGCTGGTGGAACAGAGCGCCGCCGCGGCCGAGAGCATGCGCACCCAGGCCGGCGGCCTGGCCAGTCTGGTCGGCAGCTTCCGCTTGCCTGGCCATGCCGCGACGAGCCTGGCTGCCGCAGCACCCGCCCCGGTACCAGCCGCCGCCGAGTTCAAGCCGTCGCCTCCGCCATCACCCTGCTGACGCGCAAGCGCTGGCTGCTGGCCGGCGTCTTCGGCG
>JAFLDI010000399.1 GCA_017302485.1 Burkholderiales bacterium
CCCTGCTGCTGGCTGCACTGGCCGCTGCGGCCATCGCCTGGTTCCGCCCGGCGCCAGCACCCGCGCTGGGCGCGATTGACCTGAGCGACGCCCGCTACGCGCAGGACTTCCGCCTGCAGGATCCGCAGGGCGAGTGGCGCACGCTGGCCGACTACCGCGGCCGGGTGGTGATGCTGTTCTTCGGCTTCACGCAATGCCCCGATGTCTGCCCGGCGGCGATGGCCAAGGCCGTCCAGGCGCGCCAGCAGCTGGGGGCGCAGGCCGACCAGGTGCAGCTGGTCTTTGTCAGCCTGGATCCGGAGCGCGACAGCGGTCCGATCCTGCGCGCCTTTGCCGACGCCTTCGGCGAGGGCATCACGCCGCTGCGCGGCGACGTCGACCTGACACGCCGCACCGCGGAGGCCTTCAAGGTCTTCTACCGCAAGGTGCCGCTGGCCGGCAGCTACACGCTGGACCACAGCGCCATGGTCTATCTCTACGACCGCCAGGGCCGCGTGCGCCGCGCCCTGCCGCCCACCCTCGATGCCGCCGGCCAGACGGCCGAGTTGCGCACCGTTCTGTCCCTGTCCTGATCAATTCCTCTTTCCAAGGAGCACACCATGAACGACCTGCCCTTCAACCGTCGCCTGTGGATCACCGGTACCGCGCTGGGCGCGCTCGGCCTGTCCGGCTGCGCCACGACCCAGCAGCCCGACGCCGCCGCCCCCGGCCTGGCGCCCACCGACTGGACCGACCAGTTCGGCCTGGTCAACACCCTGCGCAAGGACATGGCGCCGCTGGACAACGAACTGGCCAAGTACCCGCGCTGCCGCTACTGCGGCATGGAGCGCGCCAAGTTCAGCCACACCCGGCACCTGCTGGTCTACGCCGACGACAGCGTCGAGGGCACCTGCTCGATCCACTGCGCGGCGATCAGCCTGTCGCTGAACATGGACCGCGGCCCCAAGGCCATCTACTGCGGCGACGCCGGCAGCACCGAGAAGATCAAGCCGCTGGTGCTGGCCGACCGTGCGCACTATGTGCTGGACCCCAGCAAGCCAGGCACCATGACCAAGGCCAGCAAGTGGGCCTACGCCGACCGCGCCGCCGCCGACAAGGCCGCCAGCGGCGAGGCCGCGGCCAAGGCCGGCGCCAAGGTGGTGGGCTTTGACGACGCGCTGACCAGCGCCTACCTGGGCATGGCCGCCGACACCGTGATGCTGCGTCAGCGCCGTGGCGAGATGCGCCGCAAGATGGCCGCGCAGAAGGCGGGCTGAGCCCATGTGCCGCGCCGATGACGCGCCACCGGGCGCCACGCTGCGCCCGCTGCACCGCCGTGACTGGTTGCGCGGCCTGCTGGCCTTGGCGGCCGGTGGCGCCGCGCAGGGCAAGCCGGTCCAGCTGCCGATGCCCGGCCCGCGCGACACCTGCCCGGTCTGCGGCATGTTTGTCGCGCCCTACAGGATGTGGGTGGCCACGGTGCTTTGGCGTGACGGCCGGGCGGTGCACTTCGATGGCGCCAAGGACTTCTTCAAGTACCTGGCCGAGCTGCCCAAGTACGAGCCCAGGCGCCAGCGCGGCGACATCGTCGCGATGGCGGTGACCGACTACTACGCCACCGCCCGCATCGACGCCCGCGAGGCCTGGTACGTGATCGGCTCCGACGTGCTGGGACCGATGGGCCACGAGCTGGTGCCGCACGACACCGAGGCCGACGCCAAGGAGTTCATGGCCGACCACAAGGGCAGGCGGGTGCTGCGTTTCTCGGACGCCACGCTGGCGTTGGCCCTGGCACTGGACGACGGGAAGTTCCTGTGAAGCCACCCACGGACCGGGTGCGCCGTGCCGGCGCCGTGGCACTGGGCCTGGCCGGCGCGGCACTGACGGCGGCGCTGCACGCGGCCTGGCTGCAGCACCAGGCCCCATCGCGCGAAGCCCGCACCCGCGCGCTGGTGCAGGCCCTGCAACTGACCGACCCGGCCTGGTTCACCGAGGCGCGCGCCACGCGCCACTTCAGCCAGGCCGATGGGCACACCGCCTTCCAGGACGGCCCGGGCCTGCCCGATCACTTCCCGTCGGCGGTGTGGCTGCCGCCGCCCGGAGCCCGCTGAATGAGCCCCTGGTGGCACCGCCAGCGCGGTCTGCTGGAGCACGCGCTGGCCTCGATGGCTCGGCACCGTGCCAAGAACGTCGGCGTGGGGCTGGTGCACACCGTGTTGGTGGCGGCACTGGCCTCGGTGATGTGGCTGACCACCGCGCTGCGACACGAGGCCGAGCACGCATTGGCTGCGGCGCCCGAGGTGGTGGTCCAGGGCCTGCAGATGGGCCGCCATGCGCTGAGCAGCGCGGCCGACCTCGAGGCCCTGCGCGGCATCCGTGGCGTGCAGCACGTGCAGGGGCGGCTGTGGGGCTACCTGTACGACACCTCCACCGCGGCCACCTACACGCTGCAGGTGCCGGCCGATGAGGCCACGGCACTGATGCCCGCGGCGGGCGAGGCCCTGGTGGGCGAGGGCGTGGCCCGGCTGCGCCGTCTGCAGACCGGTGGCCGGCTCTACCTGGTCGCGCCCTCGGGCGAGTTCCTCCACTTGCGCGTGCGGTCGGTGCTGGACCCGGCCAGTGCCGGCTTCAGCAGCGACCTGGTGCTGCTGAACGAGACCGACTTCCGCCGCTTCTTCCGCCTGCCCGCCGATGTCTACACCGACCTGAGCCTGTCGGTGCGCAACCCCAAGGAGGTGCCCAAGGTGGCCGAGAAGGCCGGCCTGGCGCTGCGCAGCCACCGCGTGATCACCCGCGAGGACCTGCTGCGCAGCTACCAGCACCTGTTCAGCTGGCGCGAGGGCCTGCTGCTGGCGATGGGCGCCGCCGCGCTGCTGGCCTTTGCCATCCTGGCCTTTGACAAGGCCAGCGGCCTGTCGGCCGCCGAGCGCCACGAGATCGGCGTGCTCAAGGCCCTGGGCTGGGACACGCGCGATATCCTGCACTGGAAGCTCTGGGAGGCCGGCGTGGTGGCCGGCAGCGCCCTGGTGCTGGGCAGCGTGCTGGCCTATGCGCATGTGTTCGTGCTGGGCGCGCCGCTGCTGCGGCCTGTGCTGCAGGGCTGGTCGGTGCTGTTTCCGCGGGCCGACTGGGTGCCGGTGATCGACGGCCTGCAGTGGGCCACGCTGGCGATGCTGGCGGTGCTGCCCTACCTGGCGGCGATCGTCTGGCCGGTGTGGCGTACCGCGGCGGCCGACCCCGACGAGGTGCTGCGATGAGCCAGCCCTTCATCGAGCTGGACGGCGTGGTCAAGCGCTTCCATGAGGGCGAGCCCGGCGCGTTCACCGCACTGCACGGCATCACGCTGCAGTTGGCGCGTGCTCAGGTGCATGTGCTGGCCGGACCCAGTGGCTCGGGCAAATCCACACTGCTGTCGCTGGTCGGCGGTGTGGCGCGACCCAGCGAGGGCCGGGTGCGGCTGGACGGCGCGCCGCTGTCGGGCCTGCCCGAGC